>CAVGKO010000107.1:0-6111 GCA_963629885.1 Anaerobutyricum sp. | reverse complement strand
ATGCAGCTTGCACGAACAGCGGATTGCTGCAATCTTGCTTCATGCAGCTTGCACGGAGAGCGGATTGCTGCAATCTTGCTCCATGCAGACTGCACGAACAGCGGATTGCTGCAATCTTGCTTCATGCAGCTTGCACGAACAGCGGATTGCTGCAATCTTGCTTCATGCAGCTTGCACGAACAGCGGATTGCTGCAATCTTGCTTCATGCAGCTTGCACGAACAGCGGATTGCTGCAATCTTGCTTCATGCAGCTTGCACGGACAGCGGATTGCTGCAATCTTCTCCCGAGGCTACAAAATAGGAAGCCGCGCGGGTGATAGGGTACTGAATATTTTTGTAGTTTTGCGCCGTGTTTTACAAAACAATAGCATAATGAACCCAACAGAACTAAGTGAACAAGAAGTCATACGGCGCAACAGCATGGAGCAGCTACGAGAGATGGGAATAGAGCCCTACCCCGCTGCCGAGTACGTAACCAACGCATTCTCGAAAGAGATAAAAGCTTCGTTCAAAGACGATGCAGAGCCGCGTCAGGTGAGTGTTGCCGGACGTATCATGAGCCGCCGTATAATGGGGAAAGCCTCGTTTATGGAGCTGCAAGACTCCGAAGGCAGAATACAGATATATGTCTCGCGCGACAGCATTTGTCCCACCGAGAACAAGGATATGTATAACGTTGTTTTCAAGAAGTTGCTCGACATTGGCGACATCATCGGCGTTCGCGGATATGTGTTCCGCACACAGATGGGCGAAATTTCGGTGCATGCCGAAGAGCTGACGGTGCTATCCAAGTCACTTCGCCCGCTGCCTATCGTAAAATATAAGGATGGTGTGGCATACGATGGGTTCAACGACCCCGAGCTGCGCTACCGCCAACGTTACGTGGACTTGATAGTAAACGACGGGGTGAAGGATATCTTCCTCAAACGTGCCAAGGTGATAAAGACATTGCGCAGCGTGCTTGATGAAGCAGGCTACACGGAGGTGGAGACGCCAATCCTGCAATCCATAGCCGGAGGCGCCAGTGCTCGTCCGTTTATCACTCACCACAACACCTTGGACATCGACCTCTACCTCCGTATCGCCACGGAGTTGTATCTCAAGAGACTTATCGTGGGAGGCTTTGAGGGTGTGTATGAAGTGGGCAAAAACTTCCGCAACGAAGGAATGGACCGCACGCACAACCCCGAGTTTACTTGCATGGAGCTCTACGTGCAATACAAGGACTACAACTGGATGATGAGCTTCACAGAGCAGCTGCTGGAAAAGATTTGCGTGGCAGTGAACGGCTCGAGCGAGACAGTTGTGGACGGCAAGACAATAAGCTTCAAGGCTCCTTACCGCCGTCTGCCTATCCTGGAAGCCATACGCGAGAAGACAGGCTACGACCTTGAAGGGAAAAGCGAAGACGAGATACGCGCCATCTGCAAGACCTTGAAGATGGAAATAGACGACACCATGGGCAAAGGCAAACTCATCGACGAGATATTCGGAGAGTTCTGCGAAGGCACATTCATACAGCCTACCTTCATAATCGACTATCCCGTGGAGATGAGTCCGCTCACCAAGATGCACCGCAGCAAGCCGGGCCTCACCGAACGATTCGAACTGATGGTAAACGGCAAGGAGCTGGCAAATGCCTATAGCGAGCTCAACGACCCAGTAGACCAAGAAGAACGTTTCAAGGAACAGCTCCGTCTTAGCGAGAAGGGCGACGACGAGGCAATGTTTATCGACCAAGACTTCCTTCGCGCACTGCAGTTTGGTATGCCTCCCACATCGGGCATCGGCATCGGCATCGACCGCCTTGTTATGCTGATGACGGGGCAGACAACAATCCAAGAGGTGCTGTTCTTCCCGCAGATGCGACCCAAGACAACAAAGAAAGACGAGCAAAAAGAAGAGGAATGATATGAAGCTACCCGGTAGAATCGCAATAATGGGAGGCGGCAGCTGGGCAACAGCCCTTGCCAAGATTGTCCTCACCACACAAGACAGCCTCAATTGGTATATGCGCCGACAAGACCAAGTGGACGATTTCCTGAAGACCGGACACAATCCGAGCTATCTGTCGGCTGTGAAGTTCGACACAAACAAAATCAATTTCTACACCGACATAAACAATGCCATCAGCGACTCCGACACGTTGATTTTCGCAACGCCATCTCCCTTCTTGAAGCAACACTTGATGAAGGTGACGACCCCGCTTTGCGACAAGTTCATCATCTCGGCCATCAAGGGTATCGTGCCCGACGAGAATATGCTGGTGGCAGACTATTTCACGGAATACTACAACGTCCCGGCAGAGCATGTTGCCGTTATCGGCGGTCCGTGTCATGCCGAGGAGATTGCTCTCGAGCGTCTCTCCTACATCACACTGGCTTGTCCCGACATCGACAATGCACGGGCACTGTCGCCGATATTCCAAAACTCCTATCTCAACAACTACTGCTGCCAGGATGTTAGGGGTATCGAATATGCCTCCGTGCTCAAGAACGTCTACGCCATCGTTGCCGGCATATGCCACGGAATGAAGTATGGCGACAACTTCCTCGCCGTGTTCATCTGCAACGCCATCGAGGAGATGCGCAACTTCCTTGCCTCGGTGCATGGTCTTGAACGCGACATTACCGACTCCGTATACCTTGGTGACCTGCTGGTAACTGCCTACTCGCGCTTCAGCCGTAACCGCACGTTCGGCACAATGATTGGGAAAGGCTATTCGGTGAAGACAGCACAGCTCGAGATGGAAATGATTGCCGAAGGCTACTACGGCACAAAATGTATTCACGAGATAAACGAGAAGTATAAGGTGAACATGCCTATCTTGAACGCCCTATACGATATTTTATACGAAAGAAAATCGCCGACTACCGTCATACGGCAGTTGACAGAAACATTTAAGTAACTTATGAAGAACATCAGTCTTAACATCGACAAAGCCCTGGGCGTAGTTACCAAAGAGCAAGTGTACGCACAGGAGGCCAAAGCAAACAAATGTATCGCCGCATTGCACGACGCCAGCGGAGCCGGAAACGATTTCTTGGGTTGGCTTCACCTCCCCTCTTCCATCTCCGAGAGCTTCCTCGCAGACATCGAGAACACAGCCAACACGCTTCGCTCGAAATGCGACATCGTAGTGGTTATAGGTATCGGCGGAAGCTACCTCGGCACAAAAGCAGTGGTTGAAGCCTTGAACAACAGTTTCGACTGGCTGCAATCCAACGAACGCAAGAATCCGGTTATCCTCTACGCCGGAAACAATATCGGCGAGGATTATCTCTACGAACTTAGCGAAGTGCTGAAAGGAAAACAGTTCGGATTAATCAACGTCTCCAAGTCAGGAACAACCACCGAACCCGCCATTGCTTTCCGCATGCTGAAGAAACAATTGGAGGAAGCCGTTGGCAAGGCAGAAGCCAAACACCGCATCGTTGCCATCACCGACGCCAAGAGAGGTGCCCTGCGCACGTTGGCAGACCAAGAAGGATATAAGACATTCATCATACCCGACAATGTGGGCGGACGTTTCTCCGTGCTCACTCCGGTGGGCTTGCTGCCTATCGCCGTGGCAGGCATCAATATCCGCGATTTGGTTGCCGGCGCCGTTTCCATGGAGAAGGCAACAGACAAGGATGTGCCTTTCGCTGACAATATGTCGGCCATCTATGCAGCCATCAGAAACGAGCTCTATAAGGGTGGCAAGAAGGTTGAAATCCTTGCAAACTTCCATCCCAAATTGCACTACATCGGAGAATGGTGGAAGCAGCTCTACGGCGAGAGCGAAGGAAAAGACGGCAAGGGTATATTCCCCGCTTCAGTGGACCTTACAACCGACCTTCACTCCATGGGACAATGGATACAGGATGGCGAGCGTATCATCTTCGAGACCGTCATCTCCGTTGAAGCTCCCGACCACAAGGTAGTGGTTCCCTCCGACGAGGCAAACCTCGACGGACTGAACTACCTCTCGGGCAAACGCGTTGACGAGGTAAACAAGATGGCTGAACTCGGCACACAGTTGGCACACGTCGACGGTGGCGTGCCCAACATCAAGATTACCATGCCTGAGGTAAATGCCTACTACATCGGTCAGCTGTTCTACTTCTTCGAGAAGGCTTGCGGCATCAGCGGCTATATGTTGGGCGTTAACCCGTTCGACCAACCGGGCGTGGAAGCCTACAAGAAGAACATGTTTGCGCTCTTGAACAAGCCGGGCTACGAGAAAGAAAGCGAAGCCATTCGCGCCAAGCTATAAAGAGCTTGTTTGAAATATTAAGGGCTGCGCCGTGGAAATTCCCCATTGCGCAGCCCTCTTTGTTTTCCCCTCTTAGGAGACTAATCCGAGAATGGCAAAACCCCTCCTCTTTCCCTCTCCAAGAGTATCCTCTTTGCCTCCAGTCCTCCGGCAAACCCCGTCAGTGTGTTGTTTGAGCCAATGACGCGGTGGCATGGGATAAGGATGCCGATGCCGTTGGCGCCGATGGCTTGCGCCACAGCCCTTACGCCCTTCAGATTATCCACCCTTTGGGCAATAGCCTTATATGTTCTCACCTTGCCATAAGGTATCTCGAGCAACGCCCTCCACACCCGTTTCTGAAAATCGGTGCCCACCATGAGCAAAGGAATATCGAACACCATGCGCCTCCCGGCAAAATACTCGTCAAGCTCTGCCTTTGTCCGCCTCAAGACATCTGTCGCCTCCTCCTTGAATTCGGCATTCAACATACGCAGCAATCGCCGCTTGTTGCGCTCGGCACAAGGCTTCTCGTTCCAGTCGCAAAGACATAGTCTCCCATCAATCGACGCCAAAACGATTTCTCCGCATGGCGAGTCGTAATACTGTATATAAACTTCGTTCTTCATCCCATATCTTATGATTCACAAAGGTATCGTGTTTCCGTGGCAACGCCGCCGGAAACGGGAGCGAGAATTTTAGTAACTTTGCGACATGAACAGAACAATCAAGGAAGCTATCAATCATTATCTGCAAAGAACAAAGCAGAGCAATCTCTCCCCCAAAGCTGTACTTTTCGACATGGATGGTGTACTCTACGACTCCATGCGTTTCCATGCCCGTTCTTGGCACGAGACAGCCATGAAGCATCACCTCCTGGCAGAGGAAAAAGACTTCTACATGTTTGAGGGATGTACGGGCGACAATACCATCAACAAGCTATACCAACGCTCCTTCCATCGCGACGCAACCGAGGAAGAAAAGAAAGAGATATACGAAGAGAAGGCCGCGCTTTTCTGCCGGTACAACGACGGGAAGGCAATGCCCGGAGCGGCAGACGTCCTCAAGGCAGCCAAGTCAGCCGGCCTGCAGACATTGGTGGTCACCGGCTCGGGGCAACACAGCCTTATCGACAAGCTGGAGCACACCTATCCCGGATGCTTCACCCGCGAAAAGATGGTTACCGCCTTTGATGTCAAATACGGCAAGCCCAATCCCGAGCCCTACCTCATGGGGCTGAAGAAAGCCGGCGTAGAAGCCAACGAAGCCTTTGTGGTCGAGAATGCGCCGATGGGCGTGGAAGCCGGTGTTGCCGCCGGTATCTTTACCATAGCCGTAAACACGGGGCCTCTCCCCGACGAAGCTCTCTTGGATGCGGGCGCAGACATCCTTTATCCCAACATGACAAGCTTGGCAAACGACTGGGCAAATATCATGCAATACGCAAACCGTCCGGAACGTATTGGTTAATCGATTTCGTCAAATTGGTTAACCAATCGGAGCAAATTGGTTAACCAATCGGTTTTTCGGCACCCCAAAAAGAAAGCGGCACTTGCAGATAAAACCGCAAGTGCCGCTTTCTTATTTATTGTCTTCAATCCCGACAGATTATTTCACATAATCAGCCTTGTTGAGGAAGTCGAAACTCTGCTGGCAACTTTCAACCGGGTTGTTGTTGGTGTACTGCTCTACCTCAACATACCAGTCTTTTACGTTGTTTGCATACATCTGGTCGAAGATAGGCTTGAAATCAATCTCACCGCTTGCACCGATTTCTTTCTCATCCTTGATGTGGATAGCCTTGAACTGAGTCGGACGAGATTTCAGGTACTCTACCGGGTCTGCACCACCCTTTATTACCCAATATACATCC
>CAVGKO010000106.1:0-6196 GCA_963629885.1 Anaerobutyricum sp. | reverse complement strand
ACCAGCAGTTTAGCGCAGAGAGAACGAAGCAGATTCTTGGTCAGCAGCCCAATGAGCCGGTTATGTACGACGCTTTGATTGCCGTACTTCCTTACTTCAAGAAGGCTTACGAATTGGACCAGTTGCCAAACGAGAAGGGTAAGGTTAAGCCCAAGTATGAGAAAGACATCAAGGGTATATTGAGTGCCGACCATGTGTATTACTTCAATGGTGGTGCCTACTATTTCGACCAGAAGGACTATAAGAAGGCATACGAATTCTTCAATCAGTATATGGAGATTGCCGAGATGCCGATGTTTGCCGGTACCAAGACTGCAGAGAAAGACTCAACCTTCTTGACCGTTCAGTTCTATGCTGCTGTGGCTGCCACTCAGATGAACGACTATCCCGTTGCCATCAAGGCTTTGACCCGTGCCAAAGACTCTGATTTCAAGCAGAACGACGTTTATCAGTACCTGGCTTACGAATATCAGCAGGCAGGCGATACAGTAAACTACGTCAAGACCATGGAGGAAGGTTTGAGCAAGTTCCCGGATGAGAACTATTTCCTTATGGGTTTGATTGACTCTTATATCCGTACCAATCAGAACGACAAGGCTGTTCAGCATCTTACCACTGCCATCTCTAAGAACCCGAACAACGGACAGCTCTACTACGTGATGGGTGTTGTCTACGAGACTGGTTTGAAGGATTTCGATTCAGCTGAGACTTATTTCAAGAAGGCTTTGGAGCTCACTCCCGATTCTCCTGAAGCTTTGTCGAGCCTTGGTCGTATATATTATAATGAAGGCGTAACCAAGCAGGGTGAGGCCAACATGATTAACGATAGCAAGAAATATCAAGAGGAGATTGCTGTAGCCAAAGACCTCTTCAAGAAGGCTCTTCCTTACTTCCAGAAAGCTCATGAGCTGAAAGCTGACGAGATGGAGTATATGATTGCCCTTAGAGGTATCTATTACAACCTTAACATGGGACCGGAATTGGAAGCAATCGAAGCTGAGATGAACAAATAAAGAAGCCCTATATATATTTTCCAAGAGTAGTCGTTTCTAAATAGAGGCGGCTACTTTTTTTGTGGGTAAACAAAAGCCATATGGGATGTGGAAGGCGGAAGAAAGATATATATTTTGAAGTTGAAAGTCACGTCTTTTGAGCTCAAAGGATATATCTTTTGCTCTTAAAAGACCCGTCTTTTTTGTTCCCCCCTAATCTTCTTACATTTGTAGGGGTAATAGAACAATGAAAAAACAAGAACTAACAATGAACGAAACGAATGAACTTTACATCGCCTTGAGGGCTGCGGTGGATGCCGGGCAGGTGATTATGGATATCTATCAAAGCCCGGTGTCGGACTTTGGTGTTGAAAGCAAGGCCGACAATAGTCCGCTTACGAAAGCCGACAAGGCCTCTCATAAGCTGATTGAGGAAAGGCTCTCGGCTACTCCTTATCCGATATTGAGCGAGGAGGGGCAGCATCTTCCATATGAGGAACGCTCCTTGTGGAAGGCATTTTGGTTGGTAGACCCGTTGGACGGCACTAAGGAGTTTATCAAGAAGAACGGCGAATTTACCGTGAATATCGCCTTGGTGCGCGAGGGCGTGCCTGTCATGGGCGTTGTATATATCCCTGTGCTTAAGGAACTCTATTTCTCTACGGATGCATTGGGTGCCTATAAGCTGACACTCACGGATGGGGACGAGTGTTTGTCTTCTATGGAAACGACACTTGAGGCATCCACCCGCCTGCCTATGCATATGGAGCGCGAGGATATTGTGGTGGTGGCTTCGCGTTCGCATTGCAGTGAGGAGACAATGGCGTTTATAGACGATTTGAAAAGGTTTGAACGCCCCGTGACACTCGTCAGCAGTGGCAGTAGCCGTAAGATATGTTTGGTTGCCGAAGGAAGTGCGGACGTGTATCCGCGTTTTGCCCCCACAATGGAATGGGATACGGCAGCCGGTCATGCCGTTGCACGGGGTGCAGGGTGCGATGTGTTTCATACCGATGGCAAGACTCCTTTGACTTATAACAAAGAGGACCTTCACAACCCTTGGTTCATCGTTAAGTCTTATTCTTCCGAATATTGATAGTTTTGGTCAAAAGAACTAAAATTGAACACTTACGGGAGCGTAAGGCATGGGTTTTTACGTATATTTGCGCCTTAAAATTGGATTTTTCTGACAGACAAGATTTGGCGTAGGGATGAATTGGGAAGTGTTTTTTGTGCTGATAGTCCTTGCCGGGATGGTTGCGGCATTGATATGGGACAGGATGCGGCCGGGAATGATACTCTTTTCCGTAGTGGTGTTGTTTCTCGTTGCCGGCATACTCTCTCCGAAGGAGATGCTTGATGGCTTCAGCAACAAAGGGATGATAACGGTGGCTCTGCTCTTTTTGGTGAGCGAAGGTATACGCCAGAGCGGCACGTTGGGTGAGCTAATCAAGAAGTTGCTTCCCAAAGGCAAGACAACGGTGCTGAAGGCACAGGTGCGAATGCTTCCCCTCATTGCCGGAGCATCGGCATTCCTTAATAACACTCCCGTTGTAGTAATATTCGCGCCTATCATCAAGCGTTGGGCAGAGTCGGTGAAGCTCCCCGCAACAAAGTTCCTTATACCTCTTTCGTATGTCACCATATTGGGCGGTATATGTACCCTGATTGGTACGTCTACCAACCTTGTTGTGCATGGTATGGTGATTGACGCCGGCTATAGGGGCTTCACCATGTTCGAGCTTGGAAAGGTGGGCGTTGTCATCGCCATTGCCGGTATACTCTATCTTTTTGCCTTCTCAGGCAAGCTCTTGCCCGACTCAAGGAAAGACAGTGGGGCAGAAGAAGAAGAAAGCGGCTCGGGTAATCTCAATCGTGTGGAGGCAGTGCTTGGCTCACGTTTCCCCGGTATCAACAAGACCTTGGGCGAGTTCAACTTTACCCGCCACTATGGAGCGATAGTGAAGGAGGTGATAAGCGGAGGAGAGCGTTTTACGCACGACCTCGACAAGGTTGTATTGCATGAGGGCGACACCGTGGTGCTCTGGGCAGACGACACGTTCATACCCACCTGGGGCGAGTCGAGCGTCTTTTTGATGTTGGCAAACGGTAGCGAACATACCGAGCCTGCGTCGCGAGGCAAGCGTTGGCTGGCTTTGGGGCTGCTGGTGTTTATGATTGTAGGTGCAACGGTAGGCGAACTGCCTGCGGTGAAAGAAGCCATTCCTATCTTGAGGCTGGATATGTTCTTCTTTGTGTGCATCACCACGGTAATCATGGCTTGGACAAAGATATTTCCGCCTAAGAAATACACCAAATACATTTCGTGGGACATACTGATAACCATTGCCTGCGCCTTTGCCATCAGTAAGGCGATGGAGAATTCGGGCTTTGCTGCCTTGGTGGCTTCGCATATCATCAGCCTTGCGGATAGCTTTGGTCCGTATGCTTTGCTTGCCATTGTCTTTATCATTACCAACATATTTACGGAGCTTATTACCAACAATGCTGCGGCGGCGTTGAGCTTCCCTATAGCGTTGTCGGTGGCCACTCAGCTGGGTGTCGACCCGATGCCTTTCTTTGTGGTGATATGTGTGGCAGCATCGGCAAGCTTCAGTTCGCCTATCGGCTATCAGACCAACCTTATTGTGCAAGGTATAGGTGGATATAAGTTTACCGACTTTGTGCGCATCGGTCTGCCGCTCAACTTTATTGCCTTCTTTATATCTGTGTTTGTGATACCTATGATATGGCCGTTCTAACAGATAGAGGTGGCATTGATGATTATGATGAACAAGAAACAAGATAATATTTACCCGATATTCAATCGGATGATGAATAGGGGCGACAAGGAGTCGCTATTGCACCAGAGAAGCGTGATGGTGTGGTTCACCGGACTGAGTGGTTCGGGCAAGAGCACCATAGCCATTGCCCTTGAGCGCGAGCTGCATCAAAGGGGTTTGTTGTGCCGCATCTTGGATGGCGACAATATCCGTAGCGGCATCAACAACAATCTTGGCTTCTCGCCCGAAGACCGTGTGGAGAATATCCGTCGCATAGCCGAGGTGAGCCGTTTGTTTGTTGATACCGGCATAATAACGATAGCGGCGTTTATCAGTCCAAGCAACGAGCTGCGCGAGATGGCTTCGTCAATCATCGGGAAGGACGATTTCCTTGAGATATATGTCAGCACTCCGATAGAAGAATGCGAGCGGCGCGACGTGAAAGGCTTGTATGCCAAAGCCCGCAAGGGAGAGATAAAAGACTTCACGGGCGTTTCTGCCCCGTTTGAGGCACCCCTTCATCCGGCTCTGAGGCTGGATACCTCGGTGCTGAGTTTGGAAGAGTCGGTCAACAGATTGCTGAATCTGATTCTGCCTAAAGTGAAATACAAACAATAACATCATATTTATGTCAGACTACAAACTAAGCCATCTGCAGGAACTTGAGGCAGAGTCAATCCACATCATACGTGAGGTGGCAGCCGAGTTCGAGAATCCTGTGATGCTTTATTCCATTGGCAAGGACTCGTCGGTTATGGTTCGCTTGGCGGAGAAAGCCTTTGCCCCGGGGAAGGTGCCGTTTCCCCTTATGCATATCGACTCGAAGTGGAAGTTCAAGGAGATGATTCAATTTAGGGATGAGTATGCAAAGAAGTTCGGTTGGAACCTGATTGTGGAATCCAATATGGAGGCCTTCCGTGCCGGTGTGGGACCGTTTACGCATGGTAGCAAGGTGCATACCGACCTTATGAAGACGCAAGCCTTGCTTCAGGCCCTCGACAAGTATAAGTTTGATGCTGCCTTTGGGGGGGCGCGTAGGGACGAAGAGAAGAGCCGTGCCAAGGAACGTATCTACTCTTTCCGCGACAAGTTCCATCAGTGGAACCCCAAGAACCAGCGTCCGGAGCTGTGGGACATCTATAATGCCCGCATACATAAGGGCGAGAGCATACGTGTGTTCCCGCTCTCGAACTGGACAGAGCTTGACATATGGCAGTATATCCGCCTCGAGAACATACCTATTGTGCCTTTGTATTTTGCCAAAGAGCGTCCCATAGTTGAGATTGACGGCAATCTTATCATGGCAGACGACGACAGACTGCCCGAGCAGTATCGCGATAAAATACAGATGCGCAAGGTGCGTTTCCGTACACTGGGCTGTTGGCCGCTCACGGGAGCCGTGGAAAGCGATGCCGATACGATTGAGAAGATAGTGGAAGAAATGATGACAACCACCAAGAGCGAACGTACAACACGTGTGATTGACTTCGACCAAGATGCCAGCATGGAGCAAAAGAAGCGGGAGGGTTATTTTTAACAGACAATTATGGCGACACTAAGTATAAAAGAGTTTTTGGATAAGGACGAAGAGAAGGATTTGCTTCGTTTCCTTACCGCAGGGTCGGTGGACGACGGTAAGTCGACGCTGATTGGACGCTTGCTGTTCGACAGTAAGAAGTTGTATGAAGACCAGTTGGATGCCCTTGAGCGCGACAGTAAGCGTATGGGTAACGCAGGCGACCATATCGACTACGCCTTGCTGTTGGACGGACTGAAGGCAGAGCGTGAGCAAGGTATCACTATTGATGTGGCATACCGCTATTTCAGCACCAACGACCGCAAGTTTATCATTGCCGATACCCCGGGGCATGAGCAGTATACCCGCAACATGATTACCGGTGGTTCCACTGCCAATCTTGCCGTTATCCTTGTGGATGCACGCACGGGAGTAATAACGCAGACCCGCAGACACACCTATTTGGTGTCGTTGCTGGGCATCAAGCATGTGGTCTTGGCAGTAAACAAGATGGACTTGGTTGGTTTCGACCGGGAAGTGTTCGATAAGATAGTGAAGGATTACATGGCGTTTGTATCTACCCTTGATATCCCCGACGTTACTCCTATACCTCTTTCGGCTTTGGATGGCGACAATGTGGTGGACAAGAGCGACCGCACGCCGTGGTACAAGGGGCCTTCTCTGCTTGACTTCCTTGAGACAGTGCCTATCGATAAGGACCGTAATATGGACGATTTCCGTTACCCGGTGCAGTATGTGTTGCGCCCTGACTTGAACTTCCGTGGCTTCTGCGGCAAGGTGGTGAGCGGCGTTGTGAAGAAGGGTGACCTGGTTATGGCGCTTCCTTCGCGTAAGACGTCGAGGGTGAAGGATATCGTGACCTACGACGGGAATCTCGACTATGC
>CAVGKO010000105.1:674-6206 GCA_963629885.1 Anaerobutyricum sp. | reverse complement strand
GAATCGCTAATTTTACCGGCGGGATAGTTCCTTCCATGGAAGGAAATACCACCGACACTTCGGAGATAGTTTCTTCCATGGAAGGAAGTATGACCGATGCTTTGTTGGTGGTTTCTTCCATGGAAGGAGGTGTTGCCGAAGCCTTGCGGATGGTTTCTTCCGTGGATGGAAGTACCACCGATACCTTGGAGGCAATTCCTTCCATGGATGGAGGCACTTTCTACACCTCGGTGATGTTTCCTTCCATGGAAGGAAGTAATAGGGGGAGATTTTTGGAGATAAAATAGATATCATTTACCTATAAAAACACGATTATGGACGAGACGAAGCAAATTGGAGGCATCAAAAGAGTGGCGTTGACGAATAACGCGCACATGGGTATGAACACGGAGCTGTATGACCGCATTATGGAGGCCTCGCCGGCGGCGCTGAAGCTGGAGGCGCTGGCTCCGCTCTATCGCGAAGCCCTCGACATGGAGCAGCGGTGCGTCAACCGCGTCACCAAAAGCGCCACCACGCGGTCGATGGTGGAGAAAGATGACCAAAGAGACAAGCTTTACTCCTTCCTTCGTTCATTGGTCAAGTCGTTTATGAGCTACCCCGGTGCCGTGCCTCAGAGGGCGGCGGCAGAGCTCGATACGCTCTTCAGAGTGCATCCAAAGACCACCGAGAAGTCTTACGTGGAGGAGACGGCAATCATCGACGCCCTGCTCCGGGGGATGGAGAACGAGAGGATGAAGGCTGCCGCCGAGACGCTTAACATCACTAGTTACTTCGAGAAGTTGAAGGAGTTGAACGACGAGTATAAGGCTCTCAGCGAGGAACGAACCCGTGAGTATGCAGCCAGAGTGAAGGTTAGCACCGAGTCGGCGCGCAAGGTGGTGGACGGCCTTTGGGCAAGGATAGCCCGGAGGGTCAACGCCGTGGCCGAGCTGGAGCCAAGCGACACCGTGGACAACTTCATCTCCACCGTAAACCAAATCTTCCACGAATACAAAATCCTCATCGCCGCCAAGAGCAAAGCCCCTAAAGCCAGAAAAGACTCATAGCGCGGAAAAGAAGCCCGTTACCTCGCAAGTACCGCCGCCATTTACTGTCATTCCGGACAAAAGAGTCCATCCCCTCACATATGACGTTGCTCGGTATCTGTCATTCCGGGCAACGACCCGGAATCTCCTAATGAGGCTTGATGGGGGCAAGGACAAACGACGTTTGGATAGCGTTGGAATGATGTTATAATGGCGTTTGTGTTATGAAATAAGAAGCCTCGAGGAGATACTCCCCGAGGCTTCAAAGTCAAACAAAAAACTAGATTTATTTGTCAAGCATTGATAGCTTGCTGGATGTCGTTGATGATATCGTCGGTGCTCTCGATGCCGGCAGAGAAGCGGATGAGGTCCGGAGCGATGCCTGCCTCTTTCAGCTGTTCGTCGGTGAGCTGACGGTGAGTATGGCTTGCAGGATGGAGCACGCAGGTGCGGGCATCTGCCACGTGAGTAACGATGGCTGCCAGCTTGAGGTTATCCATAAACTTGATGGCAACGTCGCGTCCGCCCTTGAGTCCGAATGCCAACACGCCGCACGAACCGTTGGGGAGATACTTCTTCGCAAGGTCGTAGTATTTGTCGCCCTTCAAATCGGGGTAGTTCACCCACGCCACCTTGTCGCATTTCTTCAGCCACTCGGCCACTGCCAAGGCGTTCTTGCAGTGTTGCGGCATGCGCAGGTGCAGTGTCTCGAGACCGAGGTTGAGAAGGAAGGCATTCTGCGGCGCCTGAATGGAACCCAGGTCGCGCATCAGCTGGCTCGTTGCCTTGGTGATGAAAGCCATCTTGCCAAAGGCCTTCGTATATGTCAGTCCGTGATAGGAAGCATCCGGCTCGCATAGACCGGGGTATTTGTCGGCATGAGCCTCCCAGTCGAAGTTACCGCTGTCCACAATGCAGCCACCCACCGTGGAGGCATGACCGTCCATATATTTGGTGGTGGAGTGTGTAACAATGTCGGCACCCCATTCAAACGGGCGGCAGTTGATAGGTGTGGCAAAGGTATTGTCCACAATCAATGGCACGCCGTGGTTGTGGGCTATGCGGGCAAACTTCTCGATGTCGAGCACCATCACTCCGGGGTTCGATATCGTCTCGCCAAACAACAGCTTGGTGTTGGGGCGGAAGGCCTTTGCTATCTCTTCCTCGCTGGCATCCTGGTCAACGAAGGTGCACTCAATGCCCAGCTTCTTGAGCGTTACGGAGAGGAGGTTGAACGTACCTCCGTAGATGCTTGTGGCGCTCACGATATGGTCGCCTGCCTCGCAGATATTGAAGAAGGCAAAGAAGTTGGCTGCCTGTCCCGACGAAGTCAGCATGGCGGCAACGCCCCCCTCAAGGGCAGCAATCTTGCTCGCAACAGCGTCGTTGGTGGGGTTCTGCAGGCGGGTATAGAAGTATCCGCTCTCCTCAAGGTCGAACAAGCGGGCCATCTGCTCGCTGGTGGAATACTTGAATGTCGTACTTTGATAGATGGGGAGCACGCGCGGCTCTCCGTTCTTGGGTTGCCAGCCGCCCTGCACACACAAGGTGGCCGGCTTGAATGATTCGCTCATTTCTTTCTTCATTTATGTTTAGAAATTGATGTTCACCCCAACCATGGCGCTGAAGCTCTGCATGGGATAGCCGTAGAAGAGCTCATACTTTTGGCACAACACGTTGCAGAGCTTGAGATAGAGCCCGAAGGTGTCGTTGAAGTTGTATGCCCCGGTGAGGTTGAGTTCGTTGATGTTGTTCATGTCTTGTGTAACGCCAAACACCTCTGCCTTACGTCCCGTTGCCAGGTAGTAGTCCAAAGATGCCGACAGCTTTGCGAGTGGGTGCACCGTCACTCCGGCATTGATTTCCATCACCGGCTTGCCGATGGGGTCTATCGAGCCGTCACCGTCACCGTCGTAGCTGTCGCCCAACTCCATCTTCCAATTGTTGTAGACGCCCTTAAGATTGATGTCGAACAGCTTCTGGTAGCTATACTTCAGGTTTGCCCCGAGGAAGAGCTGCTTGCTGTTGATGTCGTCGCGCATGGAGACGTAGTTGAACATATTGGCATAATTCAGATTGTTGTATGCCATGAAATAGTGGTCGTTGCTTGTGATGCTATATCCACCGAATACGTCGAACCAAAAGCCCGGAGCCACGCCGCTCTGGATACCAATCTTGGCATCGAGCCAGTTGAACGAGGGGGTAACGGCTTCGAGAGGGTTGGCATAGCGGCATGCGCGAGAGAGGTCGTACATGGAGTTGCCCCTAAGCTCGCCACCTGCCTTGGCATAGAAGACGGTCTTGTCTGCCACCTTCACGTTGATATCCACGTCGGGAGAGACATGAAACTTACACTTGTCCCAATATTCCAGCCCGGCTACCAACATCACCTTGGCACCAATCTTCACGTACCAGCCGTCGCCCTCAGTCCTGAAGTAGGGATTGAGCACGCCATTGAAATGGTTGTCGTATGTGGCAACGGGCGATGTTGTTGCCTCCAAGTTATATTCCGAAGGTATGGAATAGCCATAGTAGCGAAGGTCGCCGGCAACGCCAAGCGAGTTGCTGCCGAGGAACGAGGAGAAGAAGTTGAACCCTACCCTGAAGGTGTTCTCCTTCAATCCGTCGAACGCCTCACTCAAGCCATACTTGTGCGAGAAGTTAGTAAGGCCGAGGTCTATCATATATCCCAGCGGTGCACCCTCGTCAACGGAGTTTATGCCAAAATGACCCTGAATGGTCTGGTCCACCTGATTGGTCTCGCGGTCTGCCACCGAGAAGTCCTCCAAAGGTGTGCCGCCACTGAGAGGCAACCCAAAGTAGTTGTATGCCGAGTAGCCATACTTCAGCCCCATGTTGAATGCCGCACGGGTGAAGACGTGCCTGAAGTCGAGAGCTCCGATGTTGTCGTTGAGCTTGGCCTTTACTTTCTCTTTTCCCTCGGGGATGCCCTCCTGCATGTATTTAACATTACCGTTGGTGGAACGGTGAGAGAAGTTGAATCTCAGCTGGTCCTTGTCGGTGCTGAGGATATGGTAACCCAAGTCGCCATTGAGGTTGAGATTGGTGCCGCCGCCGAAGTTGAAATATCCGCGACGCTTGTTATAATTCATCTCCGTCATGATATTGCCCGAGGGGAGGAGACTGATTTCCTTGTTCGGCTCGGTTGCCACCGTGAAGTCGGCATAGTCGATAGACATCTTCTTCACTTCCGGCTCCTTCACAACGGGGAGGGTGTTCACCTTGTTTGCGTCTTGCACCGTCGGGTCGTAATCTCTCTCGAGCGTCATCTCGCGGTTGAGGTTCTTGTCTTTCGAAGCATCTTCCTGTGCGTTCATCGTGGCAGTAGCCCCAAGCAAGGCTACAACGCACAGCGCTCTTACATTATATATAGTCTTCATCGTTGTATTCCGTTATTACTTTAGTTTACCTAATCTGTCCTCTATCATTCCGGCAATCTCGTCGTCGCCCTTATAGTTGTTCTTAAGATTGTTGAGATAAGCCTTTGCCTGAACATTGTCGCCCTGACGTATATAAATGTCTGCCCAGAGGATGAACCCGCGTGCCAACCAATACTGGTGAGGCGTTCCGTTCTTGGCAAAGTTCTCGAGCACCTTCTCGGCATTCTTGTCGTCGTTGGTGTCGTAGTAATACTGAGCCAACAGGTATTTGGCTTCTGCGCCGTGCTCCGTGCGGGTGTCTTTGCTGAGAGCCTTAAGGTCTTCGAGCGCCTTTGCCGGCTGCTTGTGACTGATATATGCCTTGGCGCGGATATAACGGGCTTCGGCTTCCACCTCAGGCGAGAGCTTCGGCTCTTTCAGCAGTTCGCTTGCCGCCAGCTGAGCTTCTTCCTGTGCTCCGGTCTGCAATGCGCAACGCATCACACCAAGGCGGGCTGCCTGCTTGTTGTCGGGATTATCGGCTATGACCTGCAGGCGCTTGAACGACTCGAGCGCAGTGCTGAAGTCTTGTGTGAGATATTGCATCTCTGCCGTGCGTGCCACCGATTCTTCCATGAACTTGGTGTCGCCGCTTGCGATGACCTTCTGGAACCGTTGCAAGGCCTCGTCGTATTCTTTCTTCGAGAATGCTATGCTTCCCAAATAGTAGTTGGCGTTCGAGCTGAAGGCGCCGTCGGGGAATGTCTGCAGGTAGCTAACCAAGCTGCGGCGTGCCCCGTCGTTGTCGCCGCGAAGGAAGAGCTTCTCGGCTGCTATGTAGGTCAGCGAATCCTGCTCGCCCACCTCCATGCGTACGTTACCGCCCAATGAGTTGACATAGGCAACATACGAATTAACGTCGTTGAGGTCAACATAAACGGACTTCAAGTCCTGAAGAGCCACCCTTGCTTCCTCGCTGCCGGGATAGTCGCTTATGACCTTCTTGTAGGCTGCGGCTGCCTTCTCGGGCTGGTTGTCGTTGAAGTAGAGCAGACCAAGCTGGATGCCCGCCTTACGTGCCAGGCTGCTTTGCGGGAAACGTTCAACCAATGTCTCAAAGGCAT
>CAVGKO010000105.1:0-664 GCA_963629885.1 Anaerobutyricum sp. | reverse complement strand
GTTCTCAAGCAACACATACGAACGTCCCTTCTCGAAGAGGGCGTCGTCGACGTATTGCGACTCCGGATATTCTTTTATCAAGCGGTCCATCGCATTGATTTTACCCTTATAGTCTTTCTGCAAACCGAGCAAGAAACCCTTCTGATAGATGGAGTAGTCTCCGGCAGAGGGCTGCAGCTGTGCGGCACGGTTGTAGTTCTCTTCCGCCTGAGTGAGCTGACGTCTCTGATAGAGGCAGTCGCCTATACGGTTGTAGGCATCTGCGAGCGAAGAGGCTTGCTGGTCGCTCTCAAGCGTGGTATACTGGCGGAACTGATTCTCTGCCTCAGTGTAGGCTTTCTGCTTGAAGTAGCAATATCCCAAATTGTAGTGCGCCAAGGCATACATGTCGGTGTTGCGCTGACGGGTGTTGTTGAGATATGTGCGGTAGTCGGAAATGGCCTGTCCGTAATTACTCTTACGGTAATACGACTCGCCGCGCCAGAAATATGCATCGCTGCGCGATTCTTCGTTGTAGGAACCAAGGTCGATTGCCTGAGTGAACAAATCAACGGCCTCATCCATCTTCATGTTGGTAAACGACTGCGTACCCAGCTGGAACAGGATGTTCTGCTTTGCTTCCATAATCTTGGTGCTCGGACGTTTGATTTTGTTGATGGAGCTG
>CAVGKO010000104.1:0-6213 GCA_963629885.1 Anaerobutyricum sp. | reverse complement strand
TCAAATCTGATATCACATTTGGGCAAACTTGATATCAAGTTGGGAAAAACCCGCTTTGCCGGGAGAAACGAAAAGGGTCGTCCCTTTTGCCCAAATGTGTCGACCCTTTTGATGAAATGTGTCGTCCCTTGGGTAAACAACGCCTTTTGCCGCGCCTACATCAGCAGGTCTTCGTAGTTGTCGCGGGAAATCACTTTGAACGATGCATCGGGGTATGTCCGGGCAAACGAAGCCGGCATGGAGGGCGTTCGGCGAGGGTTCCATTTGAATTCGTATGCTGCAATCTTGCCGTCGGCCTCTTCAATGTAGTCTATCTCCTGTCGAGCGGTGGTGCGCCAGAAATATCCTTTGGCGTACGACTTCTCGTAATGCAATTTCTTTAGGCGTTCGGCCATAAGGTAGTTCTCGAACAATGCACCTATGTCGCTACGCATGTCGGCTATTTGGAAATTACCGATTATGGCATTGCGTATGCCGCAGTCCCAAAAGTAAATCTTTCGAGCGAACTTCAGTTCGTTGCGAAGGTTGCGACTAAAAGACCCCAATCGGAAAATGATATACGACTGTTCCAAGAGGGTAACGTAGCAGTCTATGGTCTTCGGGTCGAGCCCGCAGGTTTGAGCCAATTCGTTGTACGATACTTCGGAGCCTATCTGCAAGGCGAGGGCTTGTAGCAGTTTTACCAGTTTGTCGCTCTTCTTAACCTTGTCGAACATCAGAATGTCTTTGTAGAGATAACTGTCGGCCAGTTCGCTTAGCGTAAGTCTCTCTTCGCCGGCGTTGACCACCACATCTGGGTAACTGCCGTAGACCAGTCGGCTACTCAATAGGCGCTTCTCTTCCATGAATCCGTTGTGTGAGGCAAGTTCGGCAAACGTCAGCGGAAACATCTTATACTCCAGTTTGCGGCCGGTGAGCGGTTCGTTTATTTTGTTGGCAAGGTCGAACGATGAGCTGCCGGTTGCCACCACTTGCACCCCGGGCAGGTTGTCGGTGATGAGTTTCAACTTCAGTCCGATGTTCTCTATGCGTTGAGCCTCATCAATCACTACTATGGTTTTCTTCCCTACAACGTTGCGTAGTGAGGTAGACGACGCACTCTCGAACATACCACGCACGTCTTGTTCATCTCCGTTGAGCCATACCACGTCTTGGTTATCTTTAAACATTTGGTGTAGCATGGTGGTTTTGCCCACTTGTCGGGCGCCAAGAATGATTATGGCTTTCCCCTTGCCCAGGTGGGGCGCTATTAGCTGCTGTAGTGTCCGTTCTATCATATCAAAGTGATGCTTTATTCGTATGCAAATCTACAAACCTTTCATCCCAATTCCATAAATATTGCGATATTTTTGGAATAGAATCCATGAATATCGCGATATTTATGGAATTGCCTTCGGTTTACAGACCTTCTCCGTGGTGTCGGAGAAGGATAAAAAACAAATGGGCTAGCCGTTTTGATTAAAAGGGCTAGCCCATTCGAGTGAAACGGCTAGCCCTTATCTCGAATGTCTCTCGCTCAACTTCCACACACCCTTCCCCGGAACGGAGCATTTTGAGGTGCCTCACGAGAAAAGACTCGAAATCATTGACCTTATACTCGACTACAAGAGGCGCGGCTATCCGATAATGAACTCCCGCAGCGGCCTGAGCAAGATGCGCGACAATAAGTTCCGCAAGCGTTGCTGGATGACGAACTTCATATTCACCGACGGCACACGCAAGGACCAATGCATAGGAGAGGAGATGGGAGTATGCGATAAGTGCGGCTTCTGCATGGCAGGCGAAGAGTCTGCCGTCATTGAGCTCCGCCCCGACACCATATTCGCCGGCATGAAGCTGAGGATATGACCCCCGGGGAAGCGGCTTTTGGCTATTTCGAACAAACAATGTACTTTCGCTGAGAGAAACATCTAAAACACAATATCTATGGCAAATCTTAAAACTTTTACCCTCTCCATGGCTCTAATGACAGCTGTGGGAGCAATGGCGCAAGACTATCGGTTTACATCCCCCGACGGTCATCTGTCGCTTACGGTTACGAACAGTGAGACCTTGCAATACAGTGTGTCGCTCGACGGCAAGACCATCATCGCCCCCTCGCCAATGGGCTTCAGCCTGAAGGACGAGAAAGATATGACGGGCAACTTCCGCGTGGAGAACGATGCCAAGGTCATCGACGGCGTGGAGGCTTGGACGCCGGTGGTGAGAAACAAGCATGCCGAATGCCGCGTGCCCTATCGTGAGGTATACCTCCGTTTGAAGGAGAAAGACGGCGGCTGTAGGCGTATGGACGTTACCTTCCGTGTGATGAACGACGGCGTGGCATTTCGCTACACCCTCTTTGGCGTACCTGTATTGGGTGACCGCCAGATTGTCCGCGAGCTGACGGGCTACAATGTGCCCGAGGCATCCAGTCTGTGGATTCCCAACTTTGCATACGATAAGAACAGTGCCAGCGGATATAAGTCGGCACAAGAAGGCGAGTTTATAGAAACACCCCTGAAGGAGATGGGCGAAGACATTCATGCCGGTCTGCCGGGCCTCATCCGCGTGGACAAAGACAACTGGATGGCTGTGCTTGAGGCCGACCTCGACGACTTCCCTGCCTTCTATCTCGGCAAAAGCGGCAAGGCTAAGGACGGATATCAGATGCTTACCACCAAGCTGACACCTATATGGGGCGAGAAGGAAGATGGCGTGAAGGCTCGTTTTGCGGAGTCGTGCACCTCCTCTTGGCGTGTTATAATGGCGGGCCACAACCCCGGTAAGTTTATCGAGAGTGAGATACTGCGCTCGCTTAACCCCGACTGCGCCATCAAAGACCCGTCGTGGATAAAGCCGGGCATGTCGGCATGGGACCACTGGTGGAGCGGTGAGATAAAGATGGAGCAGAGCGTCATCAAACAATATATCGACCTCGCCGCCAAAGAAGGGTGGCCTTATATGCTTGTTGACTGGACATGGTATGGCCCTTATTGCACTCCCTCGGCAGACATCACCAAGCCGGCACCGCAAATCGACCTGCCCGAAATCATCCGCTATGCAAACTCAAACAATGTGGACATATGGCTGTGGCTGCGTAGCGAAGACGCCAACCACAACGACCAATATAAGGAAGCCTTCCCGCTCTATCATAAGTGGGGCGTGAAGGGTCTGAAGATAGACTTCATGGACCGCGACGACCAAGACATGGTGAACTGGTATCGCCGCATCATCAAGACGGCAGCCGACAACGAGCTGATGATTGACTTCCACGGAGCCTACAAGCCCGACGGCATTGAGCGTACCTATCCCAACATGATGACCCGCGAGGGCGTTATGGGTGCCGAATACTATAAGTTTGGTGGCAGCAGGATGACTCCCGAGCACAATGTGACGCTGGCATACACCCGCCTCTTGGCAGGGCAGATGGACTACACCCCCGGCGGATTCCTCAACGTTACGAAGGATAAGTTCAAGAACCAATGCCCCACGCTGGTGATGAACACCCGTGCAGCCGAGCTTGCCAAGTTTGTTGTCTACGAGAGTCCGTACACCTGCTTCTGCGAGCATCCGGATAATGTATATGGTAAGGTGGGCGAAGACTTCGTTCGCGTTGTGCCTACCACATGGGACGATATCCGCTTCCTGGGCGGCGACCCTAATTCGTTCGTGGCACTTGCCAAGAAGAGCGGTGAGAAGTGGTTTGTTGGCGTTATCAACAACAGCGAGGGTCGCAACGTGGAATTGCCGCTGTCCTTCCTGCCGCAGGGTACCTATCAGGTGGAATATTGGAAAGACGGCAAGACGGCCGGTAAAGATGCCACCAGCTGTGACCATAAGATTCAGCGCGTCGACTCTTCAAAGCCTCTTAAGGTGAAGCTTGCCGGGGCAGGAGGCTACGTGGCCATCATCAGTAAAATCTAAAAAGGGGAGAAGCTGTCTGCTGCTTCGGCTCTTATGAAGGAAGCAAACAATCCTCTACGATTAGTTTGATAATAATGAGCAGGAGCAGCAGCAGCCCCGTTAATAGCATCTTTGGCCGACGCGTCTTGATGTAGAGCAGGAAGAAGACAATAGAGGCATATCCCAAAAGGGTAAACCACCCGTCAATGCGATACCACAGCGCCGCCTGCGTCACACGGCTGAAGGCTTCCACAATCCAAAACATTGCATGCGTCAGCTTTTCCACCATCAGCTCTAGCAACCCGTACCCCGGAGTAGCGGGAGGGAGCAAGACGTACAGCAACCCCGCGGGAATAAGATAGGTTGAAAGAAACGACAGCGGTAGGTTGGTGAATAGAAAGACCAACGAGAACTGCCTAAAGTAGTAGAGCGAAAGCAACGCCGTGCCCGCCTGGGCAGCCAAAGCAACGGCAACCCAGCTCCATGGCTTCTCAAGCAACGGGTTCCTCACAACAATAAGAGAATGTATGCGCGGCCATAGGAACAATATCGACAGGACCGCCAGGTAGCTCAGCTGGAAACCAATGTCGAAGAGATACAACGGGTCGTATGCCAACATACAGAAGGCTGCTGCCGCCAAGGTGTTATATCCGTCGGTGCGCCGCAAGAGCACCCGCCCCGACAGATAGAATGAAAGCATCAATCCCGAACGCACCGCCGAGGCAGCCATCCCCGTTATCGCCACAAAGCACCACAGCAATGCCATAGTGGACAAATATCTCAGCCACCGGAAAAGCTTGCTCCCGGGCAAGAAGGAGAACACCATGGTGAGAAACCCACATACCACTGCCACATGAAAGCCACTCACCGACAAGATATGCGCTACGCCGGTTACGGAGAACTGCTGCCTCACGTCGCGACTCATGTCCTCGCGATATCCCAGCGTGATGGTGGCCAATACCGACTTCTCTTCCTCCGTCAGCCTCAGCCCCTCGAAAGGTTTCACGAGGCGCATCTGTTTCTCGCGGGCCACCCGGGTTAAGGAGGATGCTTCCGGCTCTTCGCTTTCAGCTATGCGGAATGCCGTGCGTTGCATCGCGAAGCTCAGTAATAGGGGCAAGAACGCCGCGCCCCACAGCCAACGCATGTCGTAGCTGAAAACCTCCTTGCGGCGGCACATGGAAAAGACAAAGGCAAAGATTATGACCAGTAGCGATAACAAAAGAAGCAGCATGGCGCCGCGGCTGCACCCTGTGGTGGATTGCAGCAATATCCCGGCTATCCAAACAAGAAGCGGCCTGACTAACGGCCGCCTAAGTACCTCTTCTGTTATCATACGGATGGAGGTTTTATGAAGAAAGAGGCTCGTCTAACGGATGACGCCCCCTTGTTTTATAGTTCTTTCAGTGCACTTATTGCCCCGAATGGGTCTTTGGAAGAGAAGACAAAGCTACCGGTTACAAGCACATCCACTCCGGCATCCACCAACCTTTGGCCAGTCTCGAGATTTACGCCGCCGTCCACCTCTATCAGCGTATTCAAGGCTCTCTCGCGAATCATAGCCTTCAGGCGTGCCACCTTATCGATGGTGCCCTCAATGAAACGTTGGCCGCCAAAGCCCGGGTCAACCGACATCAACAAGACCATATCCAAGTCCGGAAGTATATCGTTGAGCATTTCTACCGGCGTATGTGGGTTGAGCGTAACGGCAGCCTTCATGCCCGCCTCCTTTATGGCGCAGACGGTGCGATGGAGATGCGTGCAGGCTTCGTAGTGCACGTTCATCATGTAGGCACCCGTTTGGGCTACCTCGCGGATGTATTTCTGCGGCTCAACAATCATCAGATGTACATCCATAGGCTTCTTCAGCATCTGCCCCACAGCGCTGAGCACCGGGAAGCCAAATGATATGTTCGGCACAAAGACGCCGTCCATAACATCCATGTGCAACCAGTCTGCCGCACTGTTGTTGACCATTTCCACCGCCCCACGCAAATCAAGGAAGTCGGCTGCCAGCAAAGAAGGAGCAATCATGTGTTTCATAACCTTGTTTCTTTTCGCGCAAAAGTACGATAAAACTATACGACTCCCAAGACGGGGGAAATCGAATGTGATATCACATTTGAGCAAATCTGATATCACATTTGCCCAAACTTGATATCAAGTTGGGAAAAACCCTCCTTTCCGGGAGGGAGAAATCTGCCGGCAGTTTTCAGCGAAATTTTCGGCACCAATTTGGGGAAGGTTCATACCTCCGAAAAAACGAAGGACCGATGGTTTTGATGAAAACGACCGGTCGTTTTGCCCAAAAGGACCGGTCGTTTCATT
>CAVGKO010000103.1:0-6464 GCA_963629885.1 Anaerobutyricum sp. | reverse complement strand
GCGAAGAACATGGTCAGACTATTCCGGCAGTCCTTGTGCCTAATGGTCAGAACTCTTGGACACCGCAGACTCAGGATACGGAGCAGAAATGCATTTCTCCTTATTATTATGAGGACACAGAATTGCAAGGATTCCGAAACAGCCATTGGATAGTGGGCGGTTGTGCTCAGGACTATGGCTCTTTTACGGTGGCTGCCTTGGGTGGAAAGCTCCGTTTGCAACCCGAAGACCGGGCAACCCGTTTCTTTCATGAAGACGAAATCTCGCATCCTCACTATTATAGTGTTGAGTTGAAAGACGAACATCTTAAAGCAGAACTTACAGCTTTGAGCCATGCCGCTATCCTCAGAGTTACACCCGACGCCGAAGGGGGTGTGCATCTTGTCATCAATCCCAATAGCGATGAGGGGCAGGGCTACATTGAGGTGGATACCGCCGCTCATTTAGTGTATGGCTACAATCCTGTGTATCGCATCTATCAAGGTTGGGGAGAGCCTGCCAACTTCAGTGGTCATTTCGTCTTGGATTATGGCGACTATGAGCTGGTGGCTGCCGGTGTCTTCGACAAGAGCGGAAAACAGGATGGCTTGTCCATTGATAAGAAAGAACGTATCGGCGCTTGGCTCACCTTCAAGGCCGGGGCACAACAACCGATGGAGTTCTTGATGGCGAGTTCGTTTACTTGTAAAGAGAATGCTTTGGCCAATCTTAAAACAGAGGCGGGTAACAAATCGTTTGAAGACATGATGGGTGAGTGTCAGAACAAGTGGATAGAGCGTCTGCACACCATTGATGTGGAGGATGAGGATACCGCCAAAGTCAACCAGTTTTATGGAGCCCTCTATCGTACATCATTTCTGCCAAGAGAGATGAGCGACTGCAACGGAGACTACCCACGGTTTGGAGGAAGCGCCCAACATTCAACAACCAACATTCAACATTCTTCATCTCCCAAGTATGGCGATTTCTCCCAATGGGATGTCTATCGCGCCGAATTGCCGCTCTACAATATTATTACTCCCTCCCAATCTGCAGACATGATGCAGTCATTGGTCTCTATGTACAAGGAGGGTGGTTGGCTGCCTATCTTCCCTTGTTGGAACAGCTATACGGCAGCGATGATTGGCGACCATGTATGTGTGGCTTTGGCTGATGCTTATGTCAAGGGAATACGCAATTTTGATGTCAAAACAGCGTATGAGGGCATGCGAAAGAATGCTTTCGAGTCTCCTGCCAGCTATGCGGAATATAAGAATGGCATAGGCAGAAGGGCCTTGTGGTCTTACCTCAAGTATGGTTACATCCCGATGGAAGACAGCGTAAAGGAGGCTTTTCATCAGAATGAACAGACTTCAAGAACCCTGGAGTATGCTTTCGATGATTTTGCCATCGCCCAATTGGCAAAGGCTCTGCAGCCCGTGGCAGATTCGGTGGGAATCCAGTTGGCAATACTTGAAAAGGATTACACCTCGCTGATGCGCCGCTCTGAAAACTGGCGTAATGTAATCAACCCCAAGACGGGGTGGGCAGATGGTAGGTATCAAAATGGAGAATGGGAAGGTAATACCGACCTTATCAACCGTAAGAGTTATATCACCGAGGGAGCAACGTGTCATTACACCTGGTATGTCCCGCAGAATCCTAAGGGGCTTTTCGATGTCATTGCCAAGAGTGCCAATGGAACACAGGAGGATGTGGTGGCTCGTCTTGATAGGATGTTTGACGAGGGGTTGTATTGGCATGGCAATGAACCGTGTCACCAGGTGGCTTATCTCTATGATGCGGCAGGAGTGCCTCAGAAAGCACAACAGCGCATCCGGCATATTCTCAATACTGAGTATAACGACACTCCGGGAGGAATGTCCGGCAATGATGATGCGGGACAAATATCCGCTTGGTATGTGTTTTCATCCATCGGATTCTATCCCGTATGCCCTTCCACCCCTTACTACTATATAGGTTTGCCAAGTTTCGAGAAGGTGGTATTCAACCTGGAGGGTGGTAAGACTTTTGAAGTAACAGCCGAAGGTGTGAACAAGGCCGATTGCTTGATAGAAAGCACTACGCTCAACGGTAAGCCGTTTGATGGCTACAAACTATCGCATTTTGATATCATGAGGGGAGGTAAACTCCACTTCAAGATGAAGTGACAAATAAAATGGTTGTGGAGCATATCGGACTCGAACCGATCACCTTCAGACTGCCAGTCTGACGCTCTAGCCGGATGAGCTAATGCCCCAAGCGGTGTACGGGACAAATGTAAATAAATTCTTAATATAATTTTTACTTTTGCGTAGATTTTTTCTTCCGAGGGGAGAGTGGACAGGGGGTTCTTTCGGGTAGAGAAAGTGCACATGAAGGGATGGTGAAAGACCGTATAATATTAGGCATCGACCCCGGGACCATTGTGATGGGCTACGGGATTCTGAAGATTGAAGGTAACAGACCGGCGCTGGAGGCTATGGGTGTGCTCCAACTCAACAAGTATGAGGGCCATTACTTGCGTCTTAAGAAGATATTCGAGCGTGTATTGGCTCTTATCGACCAATACCATCCTGATGAATTGGCCATCGAAGCGCCGTTTTTTGGCAAGAATGTACAGAGCATGCTCAAGCTGGGAAGGGCGCAGGGCGTTGCCATGGCGGCGGCTTTGGAGAGGGAAGTGCCTATCTTTGAATATGCGCCGCTAAAGATAAAGATGGCAATCACGGGCAATGGTAGCGCCGCTAAGGAGCAGGTTGCCGACATGCTTAGGCGTCTTTTGCATATCCCCGACGAGCTGATGCTGCCTCAGTTGGATGCAACCGACGGATTGGCAGCCGCCGTATGTCATTATTTTCAGACCAACACTCCTGTGACAGATAAGAAGTATTCCAACTGGAAAGACTTTGTGACTAAAAATCCCGGTAAGGTACGTAGATAAAAAAACTCCGACCCCCAAGGTGAGAGAGATATACCATGGGGGTCGGAGATTAATTACACTGTGGAAAGATGTTATCTTTTCCCGAGTTCCTGGTCAAGCAGGATGGCATGGCTCTCGCCATACATTTTCATACGTTCTACAATTGTTTTTGCCGATGCTTCTTCTTCCACCTGTTCGCGAACAAAGCCGTAGAGAAAGTCTTCGGCAGCATGGTCGTGGTCTGCTTCAGCAATATCGACCATCTTGTCGATAAGCTCAGACACGTGCTGTTCGTGTTTGTAGACATGCTCAAACACTTCCAAGGGCGTACCCCATGCTGTAGGAACAACGTTGATTTGACCAATTGTGATGTCTCCACCGCGCTCAATGGCGAAATCAATCATCTTGTGGGCATGTTCCATTTCCTCTTCCGCTTGTTTCTTCATCCAGTGTGCACAGCCCATGAGACCTGCCTTCTGGAAATAGACGGACATCGACAGATACAGGTTTGAAGACCACATCTCGGCTTCTACCTGTTCATTGAAAGCTTTTGACAATTCATTACTTAAAATCATAGTGCTTACTTTTTGGGGTTATACATTACATTATTGCATGGTACAAAAAACATGCCGAATCCACTTATACTATCCCTTGTGCCATCATGGCTTTTGCCACTTTCATGAAGCCGGCAATGTTGGCGCCTTTCACGTAGTTTATGTAGTCGCCTTCTCTGCCGTGGGCAACGCATTGTTCGTGTATGGAGCTCATGATATGGTGCAGCTTTGCATCCACCTCTTCAGCTGTCCACGATATGTGCATGGCGTTTTGTGTCATCTCAAGGCCCGATGTTGCCACACCGCCGGCGTTCACAGCCTTACCCGGAGCAAACAACTGTTTGTGTTGGATGAACAAATCCACAGCCTCAGCCGTGCATCCCATGTTCGACACTTCTGCCACGCATAGCGTCTTGTTGTCTATCAATCGGCGTGCATCGTCGGCATCCAACTCATTCTGAGTGGCGCACGGGAGGGCGATGTCTACCTTTTGCTCCCAAGGCTTCTTGCCGGGATAGAATGTGGCGGAAGGATATTTGTCGGCATAGGGTGCCACAATGTCGTTGCCGCTGCTGCGAAGCTCAAGCATATAGTCTATCTTCTCGCCCGAAACGCCATCGGGGTCGTAGATATATCCGTCGGGACCAGAGAGTGTTACCACCTTGGCTCCAAGCTCTGTGGCTTTCTTTGTTGCGCCCCAAGCCACGTTGCCGAAGCCCGAAACTGCCACTGTTTTCCCTTTTATGTCTATGTTGTGAGTCTCAAGCATCTGGTGCACAAAGTAGAGAGCGCCATAGCCTGTTGCCTCCGGACGAAGCACCGACCCTCCGAACTCCATTCCTTTGCCGGTGAATGTACCGGTGTTCTCTCTCGCCAGTTTCTTATACATGCCATACATATATCCCACTTCGCGTCCGCCAACGCCTATATCGCCTGCCGGCACGTCGCGGTCCGGACCAAGGTTGCGCCACAGCTCCAAGATGAAAGCCTGGCAGAAACGCATTATCTCTGCGTCGCTCTTCCCTCGGGGGGCAAAGTCGGAGCCGCCCTTGCCACCACCCATCGGCAGCGTGGTAAGTGCGTTTTTGAATGTCTGCTCAAACCCCAAGAACTTCAGTATGGATAGGTTTACCGACGGATGGAAACGGATGCCCCCTTTATACGGGCCTATCGCGTTGTTGAACTGTACGCGGTAGCCAAGGTTGACTTGCACCTCACCCTTGTCGTCCACCCAAGGTACGCGGAAGGTGAAGATACGTTCCGGCTCCACAAGACGTTCAATTATTTTTGCTTTCTCAAACTCCGGATGTTGGTTATACACGTCTTCAATCGACAAGAGAACCTCTTTCACGGCTTGCAAATACTCCTTTTCGCCGGGGTGCTTTGCTTCCAATGCGGATAAAATAACTTCTGTTTTCATAGCATTCTTAGCTTTTTGTTGAATAACATTATGTCGGCAAAAGTAGCCATTCCTATATATCGACCAAACATTTTACTTTCTTTTTGATAGTGAAAGGTCTGTTTTACGATGCCTACACGGCCTTGGGGGATATGTTTACGCTTTTTTCCTTACTTTTGGCGCATATAAAATTTAGTTGAGACAGTTATGAGCGGAATACCCGACTTTCGTAAGTTGGTGTTCAAGGACACCTCTTTTGCCAACCTGATGAATAAGCGTATATATAATGTATTGCTTATTGCCACCAAATACGATGCTTTCATGCTCGAAGACGATGGGCGCGTCGACGAACAGATATTCAATGAATACACCTCTCTCAGTCTGCGTTATCCGCCACGATTTACGCAGGTTACAACCGAGGAGGAGGCTCTTGCCGAGCTCGAGAGCCGTAACTTCGAGCTTATTATATGTATGCCCAATATGGACAACCGCGACATCTTTGCCGCAGCAAAGGAGATAAAGATGCGCTATGAGAGCATCCCTATCGTGGTGCTCACGCCATTCTCCAAGGAGGTGTCGAAGCGCATTGCCAACGAAGACCTCAGTGCCATCGACTACGTGTTCAGTTGGTTGGGCAATGCCGAGCTGCTGCTTGCCATCATCAAGCTTATTGAGGACAAATGGAATGCTCCCGACGATACGGCGAGTGTAGGCGTACAGATAATATTGTTGGTGGAAGATTCCATCCGTTTCTATTCCTCTGCCCTGCCTCATCTCTATAAGTTTGTGCTCGAGCAAAGCCAGATGTTTGCGCAAGAGGCTCTCAACGACCACCAGCGTACACTGCGTATGCGTGGACGCCCCAAGATTAAGTTGGCGCGAACATACGAGGAGGCTGTACGCATCTTCGACCGCTATCGCGACAATATCCTTGGCATTGTGTCCGACATGAGCTTTATGCACGAGGGCGTGAAAGACCCCTATGCGGGCTATAAGTTTGGGCAGTATGTGCGCCAGGTGGGTCCCGTCATCCCCATTGTGCTCGAGTCGTCGGAGTCGGCAAACGTATCCTATGCCCGCGAACTACACGCCTCGTTTATCGACAAGAACTCAAAGAGCTATCCCCAAGACCTTCGTAAGAAGATAATGCAGCGTTTCGGCTTTGGCGACTTCGTGATACTCAATCCCGAGACAAAGGAGGAGATAATGCGCATCAAGGACCTCAAGGACCTTCAGCATAAGGTCTTCCAGATACCCGACGACTCTCTTAAATATCACCTCTCGCGCAATCACTTCTCGCGCTTCTTCTATTCGCGAGCCATGTTTCCGCCTGCCGAGGTGCTCAAACGTGTCGACGTGAGCGACTATAAGGATATGGACGAGGCACGACAACTGATTTTCGACCTCATTGTGCAATACCGCCGCATGAAAAACTCCGGTGTTGTGGCCGTCTATCGTAAGGAACGTTTCGACGAATACAGCAACTTTGCACGTATAGGCAACGGCTCGTTGGGAGGTAAGGGTAGAGGTCTTGCCTTCATGGGTACCATGGTGAAGCGCTATCCTACTCTCGAGGCGGACAACTTCAGCACCAATATCCCCCGCACGG
>CAVGKO010000102.1:0-6492 GCA_963629885.1 Anaerobutyricum sp. | reverse complement strand
CGTCAGACCGTGGCTGTGGGTGATGGCGCAAACGACTTGCCTATGATAAGTATAGCCGGATTGGGCATTGCCTTCCACGCCAAACCTAAGGTGAAAGAAAATGCCAACCAGTCTATCTCTACAATAGGATTGGACGGCATATTGTATTTCTTGGGATACAAAGATTCCTATTTAGACGAACACATGTAATTTAAAAACAAAGCATCTATGGTAAGACACATCGTAATGTTTAAGCTAAAAGCGTTTGCATCCGAGGCTGAAAAGCTGACTAAGATGCAGGAAATAAAGACACGCCTCGAAGCGTTGATTGACAAGGTTGACGTGCTACGTATGATTCGCGTCGATTTCAATATCAATCCGGAAGAGACCTGGGATATTATCCTGACAACAGAGCTCGACTCGCTTGAGGACGTAAAAAAATATGCCAACCACCCGGAACACGTTGCCGTAGCAGTTGGCATTATTGGGCCGGTGAAAGCCGACCGTGCATGCGTTGATTACGAATGCTGACCCCCAAACTTAAGGGTCAGCCCTCTCCTCTAAAGTAAACTTCACAGTCCCGGCATTCACCAATTCCTCTTGCGAGAGAGTGAAGCCTTTCAGTTGCTTTCCTCCGGCATTCACACCTTTGATATAGATTTCTTTCGGAGTGTTGTGCTTCGACTCAATCACCAATTCCCCTTTGGGGTAGTATTTCTTGTTCAGACTGATGGTAATCTTATCGAAGGTTGGCGTTGTAAGCACGTAATTAACATCTCCGGGACAAGCCGGATAGAACCCCATCATAGAGAACACTGCCCAGGTAGACATCGTACCCGTATCATCGTTTCCCGGAAGACCGTTAGGCGCATTGTGATAGTATTTGCCGAGAAGCATGTGGACAGTCTTTTGCGTGCGCCATGCTTCGTCCTTGAAATAGCTGAACAGATATGGATAAGCTATGTCCGGCTCGTTTGCCATATCATAGTGGCCTTCGTCGAACACCTTCTGAAGCTTGTCTACAAACTTCTTCTTTCCGCCCATCAACTTTGTCAACCCCGGTACATCGTGAGGTACGTAGAACGTATAGTTCCAAGCACTTCCTTCATGGAAACCGGGATTGGGCTCAAAGTTCTCACCTTGTTTGGGGTCGAACGGAGAATAGAACGTGCCATCGGGCAATAGCGGACGGAAGGTACCATACTCTTTACTATAGTAATTCTTATACCCCATCGAGCGGTCGTAGAACAATTTGGCATCGTCCTTCTTTCCCAATGCCTGGGCAAACTGAGAGAGATTCCAGTCGGCAATGTAATACTCCAATGCATGCGACACCGAGTTGTCGTATTGTCCGCGAAGAGGCACATAGCCTTTAGACATATAGTCGTTATTGTCCGGACGAAGCAAATTGAATTCTTCCGGTGTTGTTGCACCCTTACGCATTGCCTCGTATGCTGTCTCCACATCAAACTCACGCAGACCGCGCATCCAAGCATCCACGATATAAGGAATAGAAGGGTCGCCCTCCATCGTGAAGGTCTCACGTCCATACAGCTCCCACTTTGGCAACCATCCGTTCTCCTTATACATATCCACCATCGTACGGATTATATCCACTTGGCGCTCGGGGAAGAGAAGGGTCATCATGGTACTCACGTTGCGATAGGTGTCCCACAAAGAGAACACCGTATAGCGGTTGCCCGTGGTATGACCCGTCTTCAAACTTTCCATCATAGGATACTCGCCGTTTACATCCTGAATGATGTTCGGATGAATCAAGAGGTGATACAATGCTGTATAGAAGATGCGCCTTTCATCCTTCGAGCCGCCTTCCACCTTGACGCGCGACAGGTCGCTGTTCCACTTCCTCTCGGCCTCCGTCTTGACTCCTTCGAAGTCGAAGCCCGGCTGCTCTGTATTCATATTCAATCGGGCATTCTCTATGCTTACGAAAGAAACACCCATCTTTACTTCAATGGCTTCGTTCTCTTCAGTATCGTAGGTAAACCACACACCGATATCATCACCACTCATATCGCGGGTATACTTGGTATACAACTTATACTTGCCCGAGTAAGCATCCCATTGCGCTTCGGTACCCATTGTGCGTTGTTTCTTCCAATAACCCATCGTCTTGGGGGCCTTGCTCACCTTCATGACAAAATAGATGGGAAACACTGCCTGCGTATTGTAGCAGAACGTTCCCAATAGCTTGCTTCCTTCTATCTCAGTGTCGCTCACGATACGTACTGTTGCTCCACTTTCGTTGGTCAATCCCTCACCCAAATTCAAGAGGATATTACCCTGCCCCTTCGGGAAGGTGAAACGACTGAGACCCGTGCGCATCGAGGCGGTAACCTCTGTACGGATGTTATACTTTGTCAAGATATTGCTGTAGTATCCCGGATGGGCAACCTCGTTTTTATATGCGCTGCCATACTCATGATAGTCCACATTCAACTCGCCGGCGGTTGGCATCAGCAACAAACTTCCCAAGTCAGGACAACCCACACCACTTAGGTTGACATGCGAAAAGCCGGTCATAAACTCATTGTCGGAAGTATATGGCGTGGACCACCAACGACTGTCTTTGTCGTAATGGTTACTCTCCGACCCCATTACGTTGAACGGGGTGACACTCATCATTCCCTGCGGACAAACGGCTCCCGGATTGGTTGTCCCGAAGTTACTGGTCCCGATGAAGGGATTTACGTAATCTGCCGGCTGTTGTGCCGTTGCCATCAAGCAACCACACAACATAAGGCCTATTATTTGCTTCTTCATTATCGTTTGGTTTAAATCGTTTTCTCTTTAATATTTCACCACCATAAATTACTGCTTACCACACCACAATCTCGTCCAAGAAGATGAACCCGTTGTTCGCTTCATCAGCCTTCAACTGAATATAGCGTGCCTTCCAATCACCACGGAAAACATACTCCTGGAAAGAGAGGTCGGGGTCTTTATTGGATTTGGTTGTAGGGATAACGCCACGGGAAGTGAAGTCCGTTCCATTCTCGGAAGTCAACAACTCAACGGTCACCGGCTGATAAACACCCGGACCTATCAGTTGCATGAAGCGAGCGGATACTTTATGGATATCGGTCAATTCCTCCATGTCAATCACACAATCAAGGTCGTTTATGTATCCCTGCCAAAGGCCGTCCAAATAGGTCAGTCCGCCACGGTAGCCATCAAGCAAAGCATTCATTCCTCCGGCCATATAGCCACCATACAACTTACTGTTGTAATGTATCGGCTTATTGATAGCGCGGTGATAGTCCACCTTCTTTTCCGATGGCGTCCCTTGCATCTTGCCGTCACGGAAGATAGCCGCCTTGATATAAGCGGAGTCTTTCACCGTGATTGCACCCTTGTAGAGCGATGATGAGGCAGTTGGCTCAGTACCATCCGTTGTATAGCGTATCTCTACCGGACATTTTTCAGCATCTATGCACACAGATATTTGCTTCTTGATGGTATCAACCGACAAGGCTATATCCAATTCGTCGGAAAGGGTGAATGCATTGATACCCATACGTTGCAACACCGGAATGTTGGCATTCATACGCGGCTTGAAATCACTCCAATTACGTTTCTCCTGAGGAGTCCAACCTATCTCTGCCACAGCCAATGCACGTGGGAACATCATATATTCCAGATATTTCTCATCGGCAATGAATTCAGTCCAAGTGTTTGCCTGTACTCCAACAATGTGACGTCCTTCCTCTTCGGTCAGCGAATCAACCGGCACGGGATTGTAGCTATACACCCTCCTTATTGGAGTGTAACCACCTATTGCAAACGGCTGCGTCTTCGGGTCGGCTTGATAGAAGTCGAAATACATATAGGCAGAAGGTGTCATTACCACATCATGCCCCATACGGGCAGCCTTAATACCTCCATTCTCTCCTCGCCATGACATGACAGTAGCCTCCGGAGCAAGTCCTCCTTCCAATATCTCGTCCCAACCAATCAGTTTGCGTCCTTTGGCAATCAAGTGTTCTTCTGCCTTGTGTATCATATAACTCTGCAGTTCGTCCACGTTCTCCATGCCCATCTTCTTCATCAAGGCCTGACATTTGGGACAAGTCTTCCACCAACTCTTACCGGCTTCATCACCTCCAACATGGATATATTCGGAAGGGAAAATTTCCACTACCTCGTCAAGCACATCCTCCATAAAAGCAATAGACTTAGGATTGCCGATACAAAAATCTCCATGCTTATAAGGTTGCCCCGTACAGCTCAACTCCGGATAAGCATAGAGAACCTCATTCGAGTGACCGGGGAATTCAATCTCAGGTACCACATTTATATGTTTCGTGGCAGCATAGGCAACTATCTCACGCATATCCTCCTTGGTGTAGTAACCACCGTACGCGCCTTCCGTTCCCTCAGGAAGATATTTATGGTCTTTACTTCCCCACCATTCCTTCCAACCGGACTCATTACGGTATGCAGTCTCTGTGGTCAACTTCGGATACTTGTCTATCTGAAGACGCCATCCACCGGCATCCGTAAGGTGCATGTGCAGGTTGTTGAGTTTATAGTACGACATCGCATCCAGCAACTTGAAGACCTCTTCCTTGGGGAAGAAATGGCGAGACACGTCCAAGTGCATTCCGCGATACTTCAAGCGTGGTTCGTCTTGTATGGATACATACGGAAGGCCCTTGGGGGTAAACAACTGTCGTATCGTTTGCTCTCCATAGAAGATACCCGTTTCGGTTGACGCCTTAAGGTCAATACCTTTATCCGATATAGTAAGTTGGTATCCTTCCGGATTACCCCCCATTGATGGGTCTACCTCAAAACGGACATTCGCCGGTTTATCCTTGGAGAAGACAGCAACACTGTCCACACTGAGAAAGCCATCAGATACTACAAGTTGTGCCGGTAGCGGAATTAAATTCGGGCGTACCGTTTCCTTAGGAGAACATGCCGTAAGGAACAAATAACATGTGGCGGCAATACCTACTGCCACCGGGTGCAATTGCTTTGACAAAAACATCATACTCTATTTCTTTATGTTTATTCTTGATTCAGTGAATATACAAAAAGGGGGAACTAAGAAATTCCCCCCGTATAAAAAAGCCGCACCGTAGATATGAACAAACTCCTTAAGACAGGATTTGAGTGCTTTGCCACCTTTGTAATCCGCCGTGCTATGCATACCCCAAAGGGCGCGGCCCGCCATTGGCAACAAGAGCTTAGTCTCGGGAATTATAAAAAACTGATGAGTTTACCAATCGAACATGTGCGGCTAACTCATTTTTTCTATCACAAAAATAGGCGAAGCCATCGAAACAGCCAAACAAAACATCAATATTTTATCCAAGGCAACTGTTTTCCTCCTTATAGGGTCAACTAATAACGTGGCCATCTAAAAACAAGAAAGGGGAAACCCCTAACGGTTTCCCCTCTCTTATTGGTATATAACAACCTTATTTTACCTTATTCACTATGGCTTTGAAAGCCTCGGGATGGTTCACAGCCAGGTCTGCCAACACCTTACGGTTTATTTCAACACCTGCAGCATGCAAAGCGCCCATCAAACGCGAGTAAGACAATCCTTCCAAGCGAGCAGCTGCATTGATACGCTGAATCCACAATGCTCGGAAATTGCGTTTCTTATTACGACGGTCACGAAATGCATAAGTCAAACCTTTCTCCCATGTGTTCTTGGCAACGGTCCACACATTTCTCCGTGCACCGTAATAACCTCTGGTAAGTTTTAAAATACGTTTTCTCTTTGCTCTTGAAGCAACATGATTTACTGATCTAGGCATAATTCTAATCTGTTTTGAATGTTAGCGTCATCACTCGGATGATCTTACTTGCTAATACACTCGGTTAATAAAAATCTTTGAAAAACTCGCTTAATTAAGAAGATTACTTCAAGTTAAGCAAAAGCTTAACCGAATTCACATTCACAGAGTCAACAAGACCTGTGTGAGTAAGATTTCTCTTTGCTTTCTTAGTCTTCTTAGTCAAAATATGACTTTTAAAAGCATGTTTTCTCTTGATCTTTCCTGTTCCGGTAAGGGCGAACCTCTTTTTGGCACCGGAATTAGTCTTCATCTTAGGCATTTTCTAAATTGTTTTAATTATTAAACTTACCCCCTTAACGGGTACTTTCTATTCCTTATTATCCTCTACACCGGAGTCATTTCCCGGCTTCAAACTTTTCTCTACAGCAGGCTTCGCAGATTCACTCGATGCTGATGCCTTAGGAGCTCCGCCCTTCTTCGGCGTCAACATAATAATCATACGTTTACCCTCCAACACCGGGAGTTTCTCTACTCTGCCATAGTCTTCCAAATCATTGGCAAAACGAAGCAACAACACCTCTCCCTGCTCTTTGAAAAGGATTGAACGTCCTTTGAAGAACACATAAGCCTTCACCTTACAACCCTCTCCCAAAAATCCTTTCGCATGTTTCAACTTAAAGTTGTAATCATGGTCATCGGTCTGAGGTCCAAAACGAATCTCCTTCACAACAACCTTAAC
>CAVGKO010000101.1:0-6502 GCA_963629885.1 Anaerobutyricum sp. | reverse complement strand
TCCTTCGCGTAAGACGTCGAGGGTGAAGGATATCGTGACCTACGACGGGAATCTTGACTATGCTTTCCCGCCACAGAGTGTGACCCTTACCCTTGAGGACGAGATTGACCTCTCGCGTGGAGAGATGTTGGTTCACCCTGACAATCTGCCCATTGAAGACCGCAACTTTGAGGCCATGCTGGTGTGGATGGACGAGGAAGTGATGGACATGTCGAAGCAGTTCTACATAAAACATACAACGAACCTCACCCGTGCACGCGTCGACAGCATCCGCTATAAGGTTAATGTCAACACAATGGAGCATCTGTCGGTGGAAAACGGAAAACTGGATACTGCCGACCTTCCGATGAAGCTAAACGAGATAGCCAACGTGGTGTTCACCACAGGGAAGCCTCTGATGTTCGACCCCTACAAACGAAACAAATCCACCGGAGCATTTATCCTTATCGACCCCATTACCAACAACACATCGGCGGTGGGTATGATTATCGACCGCGTGGATGCCAAGGATATGGTTACTGAGGATGCCTTGGCAGTGATTAACCTCCCTGAGCTGGGGATAGCTGAGGAACACTATGAGGCTATACGCAAGGTGTGCAAGGACCTTGAGCGCCAGGGTGTACCGGTGAAGTGTATAACAGAAAAGAAATGACATATGGGACTATTGGAATTTGACAAACTGCCCATCAATACCTTGGTTGGGGCAGACTGGAAGACTTTCAAGGCAGTGTCGGCAGGGAGAGTGGTGGACAAGGGCTTCCGCCGGAAGTACTATCTTACCAAGTCGCTATGTCGTTTGCTCAGTCTGCTTAAGCCACTCGAGGACGCCCGTTACCGCAAGATAGCAGACATGCCGATGGATACCGACCCATTGTTTATCCTTGGGCATTGGCGTAGCGGAACAACCTTTGTACACAACGTCTTCTCGTGCGACAAACATTTTGGCTACAACACTACCTATCAGACGGTGTTTCCCAACCTTATGCTTTGGGGGCAGTCGTTCTTCAAGAAGAACATGGCGTTTCTTATGCCCGACAAGCGTCCGACCGACAATATGGAGCTCAACGTGGACCTTCCGCAGGAGGAGGAGTTTGCCTTGACCAACATGATGCCTTATACCTACTACAACTTCTGGTTCTATCCCAAGCATATGTTGGAGTATTGCGACCGCTATCTCTTGTTCGACAACATCACACGGGAAGAGATAGAGGTGTTCAAGGAGACTTTCTACAAACTGGTAAGGATATCGCTGTGGAACACTCACGGCACGCAGTTTCTTAGCAAGAACCCTCCGCATACGGGACGTGTGAAGACTCTTGTGGAGATGTTTCCCAATGCCAAGTTTATCTATCTCAAGCGTAATCCCTACACCGTGTTCGAGAGCACGCGTAGCTTCTTTACCAACACCATACAGCCTCTGCGGCTGCAGGATATCACCAACGAGCAGATAGAAAGCAACATCATTGAGGTCTACCGCAGGTTGTTCTATAAGTTTGAGGAGCAGAAAAGTTTGATTCCCGAAGGCAACCTCGTGGAGGTGAAGTTCGAAGACTTTGAGCAAGATGCCTACGCCATGACGGAGGATATCTACCAAAAGCTCTCTCTCCCCGGCTTCGAAGCTGCCAAGGGGGATATAGAGAAGTATCTCGGAAGGAAGAAGGGATATAAGAAGAACCGCTATAAGTACGACGACCGCACGGTGAAGCTCGTGGAAGAAAACTGGGACATGGCGCTGAAGGAGTGGGGCTATTCGTTGTAAGAGCGGTATTTGAGGATTAAAAGAATGAATATAATAAAGAATATAGGTCTGCTGCTATTGGCAGCAGGCATGCCTTCCATGTTGGTGGGCCAAGAGACGGTGGAGCCCTTTGCCTATGGCGACATGGACAATTGGGTGGTACGCGAGATACATGAGTCGGCTGTTATCGGGGGCAACACTAAGCTTCTCTACGAGCTGGGACCTAAGGATACCATAGTGGGCAACGATGCCTACACCAATCGGGGCAACTCGCCTTGGGGCAACTCCAATGTGATGGCTAAGGTTGCCGGGGTGGTCAAGACCAACACATCGGTATTCCCCGAGAAGAGAGACAATGGCTGGTGTGCCCGCATGGAGACAAAGATGGAGAGTGTGAGGGTACTCGGATTGGTGGACATAGAGGTGGTTGCCGCCGGGTCTATCTTCCTTGGCTCGGTGCACGAGCCTATACGGGGCACAAAGAACCCGCAGAGCATGCTGCAGAGTGGTATACCTTTCACCAAGAAGCCCAAAGCCATCCGCTTCGACTATAAGATTAAGGCTGCCCCCGAGAAGGACCGCGTGCGCAGTACGGGCTTCAGCCGCAAGTCAAAGGTGGCAGGTCAAGACTCCATTGCCGTCATCCTTCTTCTTCAGAAACGTTGGGAGGATAAGGACGGTAACGTGTTTGCCAAGCGTGTAGGCACGATGGTGCACCGCTATACCACATCCACCAACGGGTGGGTCAACGGTGCTACCTATCCCATTATGTATGGCGACATCTCTAAGAGTGCGGACTATAGGCATTATATGCGCATACAGGTGGAGGAACGCTACACCATGAACAGTAAGGGCGAGAGCGTACCCATAAAAGAAGTAGGCTGGGGGAGCGAAGGCGATGTGCCCACGCATATGATTCTGCAGTTTACCTCCAGCCACGGCGGTGCCTATATCGGTTCTCCGGGCAACACCTTCTGGCTCGACAATGTGAAGCTGGTATACTAAGTCGGGAGTTGCCCCTTGGGTGCACGATAAGGGTGAGGCAGAATAAGAACCAAATAAAGAGGCCAAACAATATGATAGAGGCAAAGATTAAAGCGCTCCGGGAGGAGTTGGAACAGCACAACTATAACTACTACGTGCTTTCCTCCCCCACAATATCAGACCGTGAGTTTGATGAGAAGATGAAAGAGCTTCAGGCTCTGGAGGAGGCACACCCCGAGTTTGCCGACCCTGATTCGCCCACGCAGAGGGTGGGTAGCGACCTCTCCAAGGAGTTTCGTCAGGTGGTGCACCAATACCCAATGCTCTCGCTGGGTAACACCTATTCGGAGGGAGATGTGCGTGACTTCTATGCCAGGGTGGAGCGTGCATTGAACGAGCCTTTCGAGATTGTTGCCGAGCTGAAATATGATGGCACGTCCATCTCCCTCATCTACGAGGATGGTAGGTTGGTGAGAGCCGTGACCCGTGGCGATGGTGTGCGTGGCGATGATGTGACAGCGAATGTCAAGACCATACGCTCCGTGCCCTTGAGGCTGAGGGGCGAGGGCTATCCTTCGGCTTTTGAGCTGAGGGGAGAGATATTGCTCCCGTGGGCGGAGTTCGACAGACTGAACAAAGAACGTGAGGAGCAGGAAGAGCCTCTCTTTGCCAATCCCCGTAATGCTGCCTCGGGTACGCTGAAGCAACAAAACCCCGCCATAGTGGCGTCTCGTAAGCTGGATGCTTACTTCTATTATCTTCTTGGCGAAGACCTCCCTGCGGACAACCATTATGATAACCTTCAGGCAGCACGTTCATGGGGGTTCAAGATACCCGACGTTATTCGTAAGTGTAACAGCATACAAGAGGTTATGGACTATATAGCCTATTGGGACACGGAGCGCAAGAACCTCCCGGTGGCTACCGATGGCATCGTGCTGAAGGTCAACTCGCTTCGTCAGCAGCGCAACCTTGGCTTCACGGCAAAGAGTCCGCGCTGGGCAATTGCCTATAAGTTTCAAGCCGAGAGGGCTCTCACACGCCTCAACTCCGTATCCTTCCAAGTGGGTCGCACGGGTGCCATCACTCCGGTGGCCAACCTCGAGCCCGTCTTGCTTGCCGGAACGATAGTGAAGCGTGCCTCGCTACATAATGCCGATATCATTGAGGGCTTGGATTTGCACCTCGGCGACAATGTGTATGTGGAGAAGGGAGGGGAGATTATCCCCAAGATTGTGGGTGTGGACAAAGATTCGCGCCCGATGCTTATGGGGGCTAAGGTCACCTTCATAAGGAAATGCCCCGAATGCGGCACGCCATTGGTTCGTCCCGAAGGCGAAGCCTCGCACTATTGCCCCAACGAAAGTGGCTGTCCTCCGCAGATAAAGGGTCGCATCGAGCACTTCGTCACACGTAAGGCAATGAACATCAACATGGGGCCTGAGACGGTGGAAGACCTCTATGAGGCAGGGATGGTGCGCAATGTGGCAGACCTCTACGTCTTGAAGGCCTCCGACCTTATGCGCCTTGAGCGTTGGGCCGAGAAGAGTGCCTTGAACCTTATGAAGAGCCTTGAGGAGTCAAAGCAGGTGCCCTTCGAGCGTGTGCTCTATGGCTTGGGTATACGTTATGTGGGCGAGACTGTTGCCAAACGCTTGGCACTGGCCTTCCATTCGATGGAGAAGATAGAGCAAGCCTCCAAGGAAGCCCTTATGGAGGTGGACGATATAGGCGAGAGGATAGCTTGCAGCGTGGTGGCATACTTTGCCGACGAAGAAAACCTTAGGATGGTTGCGCGGTTAAGGGAGGCAGGCCTTAGGATGGCTATGGATGAAGAGACCCTTGCCATGCGCTCCGACAAGCTTAAGGGACTCACGATAGTTATAAGCGGAACCTTCTCGCATCATTCGCGCGACGAATACAAAGCCATGATAGAACAACACGGAGGGAAGAACAGCGGCTCCGTGTCGGGTAAAACCGACTATATCCTTGCCGGCGAGAACATGGGGCCGGCAAAGCTGGAGAAAGCCTCCAAGCTGGGAGTGAAGATTATCGGCGAGGATGAGTTTCTTGCTATGCTGGCAGAATGAGACGAAACAAGGCTCTGTCTCTTGCAGAATGACAGAAAACCCCATTTATTTGCCGACAATACGTTTCGAGTGAACATAAATTAGCTACTTTTGCGGAGCTAATAACAGAAAGGAATACTCCCCATGGCAGATATAAACTTGAGAGGAATGGGCGTGGCCCTTATTACTCCGTTCAAAGAAGACGAAAGCGTGGACTATGATGCCCTGAGCAGGTTGGTGGACTATCAGCTTAAGAACGGCACAGACTACTTGGTGGTGCTTGGAACCACTGCCGAGACTCCTACGCTTACCGAAGAAGAGAAGAAGGAAATCATCAATCTTATTGTAACGAAAGTAAACGGGCGTATACCTATCGTCTTGGGGTTGGGTGGCAATTGCACCCGCAACATAGTAGAGAAGCTCAAGAGGGACAACTTCGACGGCATCGACGCCATTCTCTCGGTGGTGCCCTACTACAACAAACCCTCTCAGGAAGGTATCTACCAACATTATAAGGCTATTGCCGAGGCAACCAAACTACCTATTATCCTCTACAACGTGCCGGGGAGGACGGGCGTGAACATGAGTGCCGCCACAACCCTCCGCATTGCACGGGAGTTTAAGAACGTTGTGGCAGTGAAGGAGGCTTCGGGTAATATCACGCAGATGGACGATATCATAAAGAACAAACCCAAGAACTTCAATGTCATCTCGGGCGACGACGGCATAACCTTCCCTCTTATCACTCTTGGGGCCATCGGGGTTATCTCGGTCATCGGTAATGCCTTTCCGCGTGAGTTCAGCCGCATGGTGCGTCTCGCTTTGGCCGGCGACTACGACAATGCCCGCACAATACACCATGGCTTTACCGAGCTGTTTGAGCTGTTGTTTGTGGATGGCAACCCTGCCGGGGCTAAGAGCATGCTCAACGCCATGGGCTTCATCGAAAACAAACTGCGCTTGCCATTGGTGTCGACACGCATCACCACCTTCGAAAAAATTCGTGAGGTGCTCCGCCAACTGAACATTCGCTGCTGATATTACTCCATATCCTTTGTTTTGGAGAGGGGATTTCGTTGTCCAAACTAGGGCTCTTGTTGTGTAAACCGGTAGCTTTCGCGAAAAAATTGCAGTTTTTGTAAGTTTCCGTTTTTTGAATGAAAAAGTTAGCTACCTTTGTCATGTGGATTTGTTGCGAGAGGGGTCTCGCTGAATACAAATCACAGAAGAAATACTGAAAGCATTTTTACGGAGATTATTCCTGATTGAGAAATCGGCAAAATTTTGAACAACGTCGGAATAATGGGCTGTTAATGCTTGCGTTGTTGCATGCGTCTTAGAAACGTCTGCCCATCGTGGTCTTCACGGTGTGCGGATTTTTTCTCTCTCTCAAAAGAGTATGTATAACCGCGGGCCGAAGGTTCTATTATTGATGTTTGGGTGTTTGCCGATACCTTCAATCGAATAATAGATGTTTGGGCCCGCGTTGTTTTTTTTATGCCTTGTTCATAATCGTAGTGGGGGTTGCGACCTTCGTAAGAATCCTTGGCCTTAGGATATCTATTAACCCCTAATATTAATTTAAAACTTAGAATTATGAACAAAAGGATTTCTACTTTAGTGGGATGCCTGGCACTGGGAGCTATGGTCTCAGTAAGTGCTTGGGCAGACCAAAGTTACCGCACGTTCGCCACTAAGTCCGCTTCTTGGA
>CAVGKO010000100.1:0-6505 GCA_963629885.1 Anaerobutyricum sp. | reverse complement strand
GCTTCCTCCCTGCCTCCGGATATATCATTTAGAATGCTTCAATAATCGGCATGAACTTCTCAACAGCCAAAGAAGCGCCACCAATCAACCCACCGTCTACGTCAGGTTTAGAGAAGAGGTCTTTGGCGTTGCCACCATTACAGCTGCCACCATAAAGGATTGTGCAGTTGTCGGCTACTGTTTTGCCATACTTGGCAGCCAATGTTGCACGGATATGAGCGTGGATTTCTTCTGCCTGGTCTGCTGTGGCAGTCTTGCCTGTACCGATAGCCCAAACCGGTTCGTATGCCAATATGATTTTGCCGAAATCTTCAGCAGAGAGGTCGAACAACGACTCTTTTACCTGAGCATCCACTACATCGAAATGCTTGCCGGCTTCTCTTTCTGCCAATACCTCACCGATACAGAAAATCGGAGTCAGACCATTTGCCAATGCCAATTCAACTTTTGTTTTCAAGATAGCCGGAGTCTCGTGATAGTAAGCACGTCTTTCCGAGTGACCCAAGATAACATATTTGGCACCCGTAGAAGCGACCATTGCAGCCGATACTTCACCGGTGAAAGCACCCTTCTCCTTGTCTGCGCAGTTTTCTGCTGCCACACCAATCTTGTTTGTGACGATAGCTGCAGCAACGCTTGCCAGGTGAGTGAACGGCGTACCAATGATTACATCACAGTTGATAGCCTTCCCTTTCAGGGCTTCGTTTAATCCTTTAGCTAATTCCAGACCTTCCTGAAGAGTTGTGTTCATCTTCCAGTTTCCTGCAACAATATTCTTTCTCATGACTTAATTAATTAAATATATGAATACAATAAAATTCTCTATTCAGCGGTTTCCTCCTTGCGCCGTGGGCGGGAACGATAAAAGTCGTACACCCAAACGAGCAACAAAGGTACTGTAAAAGTTGGTAGTATGATAACGAGCCAACCATCTTCTTTTCCTTTTGCCATGCCTCCATTAAGGCATTCGTCTACAGCAGACTTTAGGTGCTCCTCGTCGGGAATGTCGTTGTAGTGCCATTTAGCCAATACCACGCCCTCTTTTAGCAATACCAGTCCGGGGTTGGAACGGATGATTGTCTTCAGCACCACATCATCAGTCATCCTAAACGGATATTCTGCTCCGGTATAATCACTCCATTCCTTAATGGTCTCAGCGGAAGAACCTGTCACGCAATAGAACGGCCATTCTCTTTCAAGCGCATAGTCGTATACGTTGTTTATCTCATCCGTCTTCTCGTCGTCCGCCTTTTCCAGTCTCGGAGAAATCAAGAGGAAGACGGGATTGGGGTTGTGCCATATCTCGTCGGTCACATCCCGGTCGTCTCCGTCAACGATGCTAAACGGTGTGATGGGAGGGATGTATCCTTCTTTTATCAGTTTCTCTTTTGTCTCAACGAATGTCCATGTGCTATCGCCTTCGGGGTAATTGTCCATGGTGAACTCCTTCTTGGTGCCGTCTTTCTCGTAGACAAAGGTGTACTCGTACACGGCTTCGGGTGCGCCTTCGGGTACCGTCATCAGCTCCGGAATGTTTGCTCCTATCTTAAACGGCCGGAAATCTATCATCGGCAAGTGGTTGTAGTTCCATGAAGCGAAACTTATGCAGAAGAAGTAAGCGAACAAGGCAACGAACCAATATGCCTTGAAGGTGAAACACTGAAGCATCCTCTCGTAGTGCTTAAACACCATTACGGCGGCAGCAAGCAGAATGAGGTTTTTGAAGAATGTAGCCCAGTTGGATATCACAATTGCATCGCCGAAACATCCGCAGTCGGATACCGGATTAAACAATGCGAGACAAAGCGTAAGCGGCGTCATAAACGCCATGAAGAGCAAAACGAGGAAGGTGTTGTAGCGCCGATATACTCCGAGAAGCATACATACACCCATTGTAAATTCGGTGGCAGAGAGGATGAAGGATGCGGGGGTGGTAAAAGGCTGCAACACGTCCCACCCGAAAGCGCTCAGATAGTCACCTATCTTGATGGCCCCACCTACAGGGTCGTCCGCCTTAACAAAACCGGAGAAGATAAATGTGACTCCAATCAGCAGGCGACAAAACTCCGTCAGTATTTTTATCGCGGTGTTTTTGCAGTTCATTTGCGCTATTCCTCGCCGTATTCCAACTTAATCAAGCCGAACAGGGCATAGTTTATCATGTCCTTATAATTGGCATCCACACCTTCCGAAACGATAGTCTTTCCTCCGTGGCTTTCTATTTGTTTCGTGCGGTAGATTTTCATCAATATCAAGTCGGTATAAGAACTTATGCGCATTCCCCTCCAGGCCTCGTCGTAGTCGTGGTTCTTGGCATACATAAGCTCTTTGGTTTCGGTTATGTATTTGTCGTATAAAGCCAATGCCTCTTCGTTGGTGATATCCGTGGTATCGGCAAAACCCTTCGCCAACTGTATTAACCCTATCACGCCATAGTTGACAATGCCGATAAACTCGGGGCGTATCCCCTCGTTCACCATACTCACACCTTTTATCTCAAGGCTGCGGATACGGTTGGCTTTGATGAATATCTGGTCGGTCAACGACTGTGGGCGCATAATTCGCCACGAAGGACCATAGTCTTTCAACTTCTTTTCGAACACCTCCCTGCATTGGGAGATTACCACTTCGAACTGTGCTTTTGTATCAGCCATATATCAGATTGATTATGCCACAAATGAGGAGTGCTTATCACTTGCAACGTATGGAACGACCCAACCTTAGGACTGTTGTCTTGGTTATCCCGTTCATCTCGCATATCTTGCTAACGGTTGTTCCGTACTTGGCAGCCAACGCACCCAAGGTGTCGCCACTCTTGATGCGGTGGTAGACGGGTTCGGATGTTGCCGTAGGCTCAGCCGTGACGTTCCCCGTAAGCGAAGCCTCCGGAGTGGCGGCCTCCACGGTTGTTGTCTTTTTCTTTGTTGTTGCAGCTGTGGATTTGGCGTTAGACTTGGATGATGACTTGGTAGCCACGCTTGAGCCTCCGCCGGCACTGCAGCGTATGGACTGCCCCAAGCGAAGTGTTGTTGTACTCTTGATGCCGTTAAGGCGACAAAGCTCACCGACCGTTGTGCCATACATGCGGGCTATCTTACCCAAGGTGTCGCCCGACTTTACGCGGTGATACACCATCTGGTCGCTCGAGGATGTATAGATATTGCTCTTGCGTCCGTTGATTTTCACGTTGCGGAATACATATGTGTCTTGATGAGGCACGGCATTGTCGAAGTCGATAACATCGGTAGGATTGATGGCTTGCCCCAAGAAACGTATTTCGAAGTGAAGATGAGAGCCGGTGGAACGCCCGGTGTTTCCTCCCAAGCCGATAGGGTCACCGGCATGCACTATGTCGTTTACACCAACGAGAAACTTCGATAGATGCCCATATACAGTCTCCAGCCCATTCGGGTGGCGCATTACGAGGTAGTAGCCATAGCCTCTGCGTTCGTAGCTGCGGATACGCACCTTTCCGTCGAATGCTGCACGGATGGTATCGCCCTTCAGCACCTTGAGGTCTATTCCCCTATGCATACGGCGGCGGCGAGGGCCATACTTGGATGTTACCTTCGTCATTGTATCGATTGGCAGAACAAAGCTTGAGCAATCAATCTCGCACGAGTCGGGCAACTCAATCTTGTCTTTGCCGCGGAAGGGGTTAACCCATTGGTTGTCCCAGTTCGAACCATAGAGCTCGTCGGCGGGGAACATCAAGTCCTCTTCTTTTTCCATGGCTTCGTCCATGCGGGCATTTATTTCTGCCAGCTCTCTCAAGCCTATATCTTTGCGGATAGTGACGCGGTCAGCCATCAGTTCTGACACCTGCTCGTCCATCTTTACGATGTGTACTGTTTGTTTGGGGGCTTCTTCCTTCTTGGAGTGTTTCTTAAATTGAGCCGATGTGCCTGGCCCTATAATCGCGATGCAACAAGTAAATATTAGTGTTCTTATCTTCATTTTGTCATTTTTCTAAGCGGAATTAGGGGAGAAAATATGAGGTAAATAAGCCTTGTTCCCCTTACGAATCGACCAAAGTTCGTTATTTTGAGCATGTTGACAAAATTTCCTCCGAGAAAATTTCCGAAACGAAAGTAAACGAGTTTAAAAACCGCTTTTTAATGGTATTGGGGAACAGCGACTTACAAAGGCAATATGTTTTACAACATATCAGCTGATTAATCCCCAATTTATCTCCTTTGCGAAGAGTGTTTTCAGTCTTTCGTTCAAAATCCTGTTGGGTTCGGATAGCAATTCGGGGTCTTTGTCCAAAACCTCCTGTGCAATGTTGCGAGCAAACTGAAGTATTTGGCCGTCGGCAGCCAGGTTTGCTATCTTGAGGAAAAGCCCTTCGCCGCTTTGCTGCGTCCCTTCCAGGTCGCCGTGCCCACGGAGGCGTAGGTCGGCTTCCGCTATCTCGAACCCGTCGTTGCTGTTCACCATTATCTCCAACCGTTTGCGGGTAACGTCGCTGAGTTTGTAGGAGGAGACGAGTATACAATAAGACTGTTCTGCTCCACGTCCAACCCTGCCGCGCAGCTGGTGTAGCTGCGAGAGACCGAATCGTTCGGCACTCTCTATCACCATCACCGACGCGTTGGGCACGTTTACGCCCACCTCAATCACCGTTGTGGCCATCAATATCTGCGCTTCCCCGGAAACAAACTTCTGCATCTGCTCTTCTTTGTCCGCAGCCTTCATCTTGCCGTGCACCATGCAGACGGTATATTCGGGGAATACTTCCTTGAAGGTCTCGAACCCTTCTTCAAGGTCTTTGTAGTCCAGTTTCTCGCTTCCTTCAATCAAAGGATACACCACGTAGACTTGCCTCCCGAGCTCTATCTCTTTTCTGAGGAAGTCGTAGAGCTGTGCCTTCTTGTTGTCGTAGCGATGCACGGTCATGATGGGTTTGCGTCCCGGAGGCAGCTCGTCGATAACCGACACGTCGAGGTCGCCATACAAAGTCATGGCAAGTGTACGGGGAATTGGCGTTGCCGTCATCACCAAAACGTGGGGCACCATTGTGTTCTTTTTCCAAAGGCGCGAACGCTGCTCCACGCCGAAGCGGTGTTGCTCGTCGATGATGGCAAGTCCAAGCGACGCGAACACCACCGTCTCCTCAATCAAGGCATGCGTGCCGATTACTATCTGCACTTCGCCGCTGGCTATTGCCGGCAAAAGTACGCTGCGTTCCTTCTTCTTTGTAGACCCCGTAAGCAGGGCAACCTTGATGTCCATATCTTTCAGGAACGCCTTTATGGTGGCGTAGTGTTGTGTCGCCAAGATTTCGGTGGGTGCCATTATACATGCCTGGCAATGGTTGTCCACAGCCAATAGCATGGCCATCAGTGCCACCAAGGTCTTCCCGCTGCCCACGTCGCCTTGCAGCAGTCGGTTCATCTGCCGTCCGCTTCCCATGTCGGCACGTATCTCTTTTATCACCCGTTTCTGTGCCCCGGTAAGTTCAAACGGGAGATACTCCTTATAGAAGGTATTGAAGCAGTCCCCAACCTTGGGGAACACTATACCCCGGAGCTTTAGCTTGCGTCCTATGGCAGTGCTGAGGGTATGTAGTTGTATGAAAAACAGCTCGTCGAACTTCAACCTCAGTCGCGCCAGCCGTAGCTTCTCTGCCGTCTCGGGGAAATGTACGTTGCGGATGGCTTCCTTGAAGGGCATCATATTGATACGTGCCAACACACACTCGGGCAGCGTCTCCGGCAAATCCCAATTCAATGAACTAAGGAGGGTGTATTGAAGGTTTTGTATCGCCCTTGAGTTGAGGAACGACTTCTTCATCTTCTCCGTGGTGTTGTAGAAGGGAGTCAGCCCTGCTGCCACTTGGTCGGCCCTGTCGATGGGGTCGATATCGGGGTGAGTAATATTAATGATATGCCCGAACTCCGTCGGCTTGCCAAAGACGATATATTCTGTCCCCGTCTTATACTTGTTGAGCACAAAATTAAGTCCCTTGAACCATACCAAGTCGATTGTCCCCGTCTTGTCCGAAAACTTGGCAATCAGGCGGCGTGACCTTCCTTCGCCCACCGTCTCGAAACACCGGATGTATCCCCTCAGTTGGATATACGGCATATTCCCGGTGACCTCGGAAACAGAGTAGAAGCGACTGCGGTCGACATACTTATACGGAAAATAATACAGCAAGTCCGCATACGAAGACAATTCGGCTTCTTTCCGTAATATCTCCGCTCTCTTGGGACCTACGCCCGGCAGATACATAAGGTTTCGTTGACTCAGGTCAAGCATTCTATAAGGGTTTTCGTTTCAGAGAGCAAAAGTAGCAAAACACTTTCAGAAAAGTTTCCCCAAGGTGGGTGGCTGGGAAGGGTGGCTTTTCCGTGAGGTACGAACCTTTTGCCCGAAAGGTTCGTACCTTCCAGCGAAAAGGTTCGTACCTCCGGAAAAACGGGTATCGACAGTCTGTTTTCGTTTATTCGAATAAATGACCCGTTTTATACGAACAAATTGACGATTTTATTCGTATAAC
>CAVGKO010000099.1:0-6515 GCA_963629885.1 Anaerobutyricum sp. | reverse complement strand
ATATATATGTCTACAATCTTTTCTTTAGGGTAAAGAAGAAGGTGACGCCTTTCCCTTGTCCGCTCTTGGCGGAGATTTGTCCCTTGTGGAAGAGAATACCGTTTTTCACGATTGACAGTCCCAAACCCGTGCCGCCTGCCTTGCGGCTACGCCCCTTATCCACGCGATAGAATCTCTCGAAGATACGGTTGATATGCTCCTCGGGGATGCCCACGCCATTGTCCGAGAAACTGAAGTAGTAGAACTTCTCGTCCTCCTTATAACAGTTCACATCAATGTGGCACCCCTCGCCGGCATAGGCAATGGAGTTGTCGTAGAGGTTGCGGAAGATGGAATAGAGAAGCGAATAGTTGCCGTGTATCGTGGGGTCGTTGGGCAGGGCAACGCTTGTGGTAATCTGCTTTTCTTCCATCTGCTTCAAGCATTCCTTCTCTATCTCCGTAATAAGTTTAGGGATGTTCACGTCGGTGAGGTCGAACATGCCCGATGCCTCGTCCAGGCGGTTGAGCACGGAGATGTCTCTCAGTAGGTCCGCAAGGCGTGTGCTCTGCGAATAGCAACGTTCAAGGAAGAAGCCTCGCTTGTCCGCTTCGAGCTCCGGATTGTTGATGATGGTCTCGAGGTAGCCCTGTATACTGCTTACGGGAGTCTTCAGCTCGTGCGCCACGTTTTGTGTCAGCTGGCGCTTCATGCGGCTCTCTTCCTCCTGACGCGATATGTCGTTGATGGATATTTCGTAGCTGTTGTCGAGAAACAATATGCATTCAACGAGGAATATCTTCCCGTTCTTGTCGATAGTGACGGAGTCGCGCAAGACTTTGCGTTTGCGCTCCATATTGCCGGTGTTCTCGTCAAGGAACGTCTTTATGGGTTCTATCTCTTGGATATCCATCACCTCCTCGGCTCCGCATATCTGGTTGTCGGAAATGATATTCGCAAACTGTATGAATAGGATGTTCGACAGTATCTCTTTCCCCTCGGAGGTAAACATGGCAAACCCTTCCTTGGCATATTGGAAATGCTTTATCAGCTTCTCGCGTTCCATGGACAGCTCGTCCTTGGCCTTCTGCTGCTGATGATAGAGGGTAACGATGTTCTTGGATATGTCGCCCAGCTCGTCGTTGGGGAAGGTATAGTCGGCATCCTCAGGCACACGCCCCGTCTCCATACTCAATGCAAAATCGCGCAGCTTGGAGATGGTACGCCCGATGCTGAAGGTGAATCGCGAGAGCACAAAGAAGAATATCAGCGTCATGAAGACCATGAAGTATACAAAGTCGTCGCTGGTGGAGAGGATACCCTGCACATACGGGTCGTAGGGCAGTGCCGAACGATAGATATAGCTGTCGATATTGGTGGCAGTGTAGAAATACCGTCTGCCGGTGGATGCTGAGGTACGGATGGCAAAGCCTTCGTTGTAGAGGCGGGCCTTGCGCACTTCGCTGCGGTCGTTGTGGTTGCTAAACTCCTCCACGCCGCTATTGTCGAACAGCACCAACCCCTTGGGGTCGATGATGGTTACGCGCAGTTCCTTCTGCGGTATCTCCTCGATGAACCATCTGACACTTTTGTTTAAGTCATCCCCACGTTGGCAACGGGCACATAGCTGGTAGTTGTAGTTGCTGAGTACACTGCTGAGCTTCTCTTGCGCAAGTTCCCACTCCCGCTGATATTGAAACAGCAGGAAACAAGCCGTGAACCCGAGGAACATCGCGAAAACGGACCAGAACAGTCGTTGGCTGAACGGCGTTTGAACCTTCTTCTTCTCCACTTTCATCATCATTACTTATATCTCGAAACAATAACCAAAGCCGTGGCGGGTGGTTATGTTTTTTCCATACGGGCTTATCTTCTTCCTGAGTCGCGTGATGTTGACGTCCACGGTGCGGTCCAACACATACACCTCGTTCTTCCAGACCCTTGAGAGTATCTCTTCGCGAGAGAACACGCTGCCTTTGTTTTCCAACAACAGCTTGAGTATCTCGAATTCCTTCTTCGTAAGCGGCACTTCCTCTCCTTGCACGGTGGCTTTGATGCTCTTGGTATCCAATACGAGGGTCTCATATATTATGGTTTCGCCCTGCTCGGCGCTTTCCTTCCCCTCGGTCCGTCTCAATACAGCCTTCACGCGGGCAATGACCTGGCGGATGGAAAACGGTTTCGAGATATAGTCGTCAGCACCAAGGTTGAACCCCGTCAACATATCGTTCTCCGTATCTTTTGCCGTGAGGAAGATGATGGGGATGTTCATGGTGGAGGCGTCTTTCTTCAGAATGCTTGCCATCTTGAACCCGGAGATTTCGCCCATCATGACATCCAAGAGGAGCAGACGGTAAGGAGTCAAATCCTTCCTCAGCGCTTCTTCGGCACTGAAGGCAGTGTCCACTTCGTAGCCTTCCGTTTCCAAATTAAACTTGAGAATCTCACACAAATCCTCTTCGTCGTCCACCACAAGTATTCGAGGCTTATCCATACGCGTTTTTGTTTGCAAAATTAGTTTTTCCGTTGCAAAGGAACTCCATCACTGTTTCACGGAAATGAAATAGATGTTACGATTGCGTTACAACCTTGGGAAGCAATTTTCCCCTACCAAAGCATCCCCCATACGATAAATCTGCGTAAATTCGTCCGCCAAGAACAAATGATATCATCAAAAACATTAATCATATGAAGTTATTGAAAATATTGGTCGCTGCCCTGATAGCATCATGTGCAGCGATGAATGTAAATGCCCAGAAGTCATCCTCGGGCTATGAGTGGCCCCAAGACCAAAAGGTGTTGGACAAGCTCGATAAGTGGCAGGACCAGAAGTTCGGCGTATTGTTTCATTGGGGGCTCTACAGCGTTCCGGGCATCGTGGAGTCGTGGTCTATCTGCTCAGAGGATGTGGATTGGATTTCGCGCCGCAAGGACATGACCTACGATGAGTATAAGAAATGGTACTACGGCTTGAAGGATTCGTTTAACCCCACGCAGTTCGACCCGTCGAAGTGGGCCGACATAATGAAGGACGCGGGGATAAAGTACATGATTTTTACTACGAAGCATCACGACGGCTTCTGTATGTTCGATTCCAAGTTTACCGACTTCTCCATTGCCCACGGTCCGTTTGCCTCCAACCCAAAGAAAGATGTGGCGCGCCACGTGTTCGACGCCTTTAGGCAGAAGGGCTTCATGATAGGTTGCTATTTCTCGAAGCCTGACTGGCATTGCCAATGGTTCTGGAACCCATACTTTGCCACAGCCAACCGCCATCCTAACTACAACAAAAAGAACCATCCCGACTGGTGGCGAAACTATCAGAACTTTGCCTACAACCAGATTAACGAGCTCATGACCGAATACGGGAGCTTCGATATCCTTTGGCTCGACGGCGGATGGATTACGGGGGAGGAAGTGTTTATCGACAGCCTTCTTACCAAGGTGCGTTCCACCACTCAGCCCGGCCTTATATCCGTTGACCGCACCATCCGTGGACGTAACGAGAACTATGAAACACCCGAGCGCAGTATCCCCGATAAACAGCTCAGCCATCCGTGGGAAAGCTGCATCACCCTCAGCAACGACTGGGGATGGGTGCCCAATGCGCCATACAAATCACCGAGCAAGGTTGTATCTCTCTTGGCTGAGGTTACGGCTAAGGGTGGATGTATGCTTCTTGGCGTAGGTCCCACGGCGCAAGGCACAATAGAAGATGCTGCGGCAGAGCGGCTGCATGCCATAGGCGAGTGGCTGAGGGCAAACGGTAAGGCTATCTACAACACCCGCACCACACCAATCTATCACGACGGTAATATATGGTTCACTGCCGACAAAGACGGCAAGACGCTGTATGCCATCTATGCCTTGCCCGACGGCGAGACAATGCCCGAGGCAATTGAGTGGAGCGGCAACCCCCCCACAGGCAAGATGGTTATGCTGAAGGGTAACAAGAAGGTGAAATACACAAGCCGCGACGGCAAGACAAAGGTAACCCTCCCGAAAGGCTTGAAGGCTGAACCCTTCGCCCTGCAATTCACTTTGAAGAAATAACACTACATAATATATAGTATGAGAAAAACAGCACTGCTAATTATCGGTATCGTTGCTTTTGCGGGGCAGTCCTTCGCACAGCAACCGCTATACAAACAGGCCTCGGCGCCCGTTGAAGAGAGAGTGAAAGACCTTATGGGGCGCATGACCATCGACGAGAAGATAGGTCAGCTTTGTTGCCCCATGGGATGGGAGATGTATACCAAGACAAAGAACGACGTGGTTGCCTCCGACCTCTATAAGGAGAAGATGAAGAAGATGCCTCTTGGCTCGCTTTGGGCAGTTCTTCGTGCCGACCCATGGACGCAGAAGACTTTGGAAAACGGTCTTAACCCCGAGTTGGGAGCCAAAGCACTGAATGCACTGCAGAAATACGCAGTGGAGGAGACCCGCCTTGGTATACCTATCTTGTTTGCCGAAGAATGCCCGCACGGACATATGGCCATCGGCACCACGGTGTTTCCCACCTCCCTCTTGATGGCAAGTACATGGAACAAGGATTTGATTTATCGGGCGGGAGAGACCGTTGCCCTTGAGGCCCGCCTTCAGGGTGCCAATGTGGGTTATGGTCCGGTGCTCGACATTGCCCGCGAGCCTCGTTGGTCGCGTATGGAAGAATCCTTTGGCGAAGACCCGGTGCTTACTGCCACCATTGGCGTTTCCTTCATGAAGGGAATGCAGGGAGAGGCGCAAAACGACGGACGCCATCTCTATTCCACCCTCAAGCACTTTGCCGCCTATGGCATCCCCGAGGCGGGGCACAACGGGGCACGTTCCATAGTGGGTATGCGTCAGCTCTTCTCCGATTTCCTGCCTCCGTTCAAGAAGGCTGTTGAGGAAGGTGTGGCAACAATCATGACCTCCTACAACACTGTGGACGGTATCCCTTGTACCTCCAACAAGTTTCTTCTTACCGACGTGCTGCGCGGCATGTGGGGCTTCAAGGGGTTTGTCTATTCCGACCTTATGAGTATTGAGGGCATTGTGGGCAACAGAGTGGCTAAGGACAATAAGGAAGCTGCCGTCTTGGCTTTGAAAGCCGGTCTTGACATGGACCTTGGAGGAAACGCCTATGGCAACAACCTGAGAAAAGCCTTCGACGAGGGCGCCGTTACCACTGAGGATATCGACAAAGCCGTGGCAAACGTTCTCCGCATGAAGTTCCGCATGGGACTGTTCGAGAACCCTTACGTCTCTCCCAAGGAGGCAAAGAAGCTGGTGCGCTCGAAGGAACATAAGGCATTGGCCCGTGAGGTTGCCCGCGAGGGTATCGTCTTGCTGAAGAACGACGGTGTGTTGCCTCTGAAGAAGGATATCGGAACAATAGCAGTGATAGGCCCGAACGCCGACATGATGTATAACCAATTGGGCGACTACACGGCGCCGCAGGAACGCAGCGAGATTGTCACCGTTTTGGACGGTATACGTGCGGCTGTCTCTCCATCCACTAAGGTGAACTACGTGAAGGGTTGTGCCGTTCGTGACGTTACAACAAGCAATATCCCCGCAGCCGTGGAAGCTGCCCGCGCTGCCGATGCCGTGGTATTGGTTGTGGGTGGCTCAAGTGCTCGCGACTTTGAGACGAAATATAAGGGCACAGGTGCTGCCGACATTACCAACAATGGAGTGAAAATCCTCTCGGATATGGATTGTGGCGAGGGCTACGACCGCAGTAGCCTCCGCTTGTTGGGCGACCAAGAGGCATTGATGGAGGCTGTTGCCGCCACGGGCAAACCCTTGGTGGTTGTTTATATCGAGGGCCGTGCATTGAATATGAACATGGCATCAGAGAAGGCTCAGGCTTTGCTCACCGCTTGGTATCCGGGCGAACAGGGCGGGGCTGCCATTGCCGACGTGCTGTTTGGCGACTGCAACCCGGCAGGACGTCTCCCGGTGACTATCCCACGCAGCGAAGGCCAGCTGCCATTGTTCTATGCGCAAGGCAAGCAGGGCTCTTACGTGGATGGCGAAGGAACGCCTCTATATGCCTTTGGCTATGGTTTGAGCTATACGACATTCGAATATAGCAACCTCGAGATTAAGAAGGGTGACGGTAAGGATGCCTTGCAGACAGTCAGCTGTACGGTGACCAACACGGGTAATCGCGACGGCGAAGAGATTGTTCAGCTCTATATATCCGACAAGGTGGCTTCCGTATCTCAGTATCCTATCCTCTTGAAAGCCTTCGAGCGCGTGGCGCTGAAGAAGGGAGAGAGCCGGAAGATTACTTTCACGCTTGGCGAAGAGCAACTCTCTATATATAATGTAGAGATGAAGCAGGTTGTTGAGCCGGGTGATTTCAAGGTGATGGTTGGTGCCGCCTCCAACGACATCCGCCTCGAAGGTGAATTCACTCTCTAAGGAATAACCCAACAAGAAAGGAAGGGGCTGCGTCAATCACCGGGCGCAGCCCCTTCCTTTTTCCGTGGACATATATATGTTTTCATCAAAAGATATATATGTTTTGCCCGAAACATATATAT
>CAVGKO010000098.1:0-6529 GCA_963629885.1 Anaerobutyricum sp. | reverse complement strand
GAGGTTGACTTTGTAGTGCCGGAAGAAAACCTGGCTATTCAGGTGTCGTATTCGATATCAGAATCTGATACATTTAAACGAGAGACCGACGGACTGTTGAAACTCTCTACCCAACAGGAAATAAGAAGAATGATTGTGGTGACAAAAGAAGAAGAAGATATCGTGGAACGTGAAGGCTTTCGTATAGAAATTATTCCTTTGTGGAAATGGTTGCTTGAATGTGGCAGCTCGTCAAGGTAATTTTAATTTTTCCCTCAATGAGGGCGATTTTTGGCGGATTTTATCCCTCATTGAGGGATTTCTGTATATTTGCCACAACTTTAACAGTATTCATCTAAAAAACGAGATATGGTAGACAACAAACTATATGAATACATGACGGAGTTGCAGGAACGTACTCCTATGGATTTCATTAGATACAAATACGATGAGATTAATTGGAACGGCCGATTAGTAGGTATCGTTGGACCACGAGGTGTTGGAAAATCTACTATGGTGCTGCAACGTATCAAGCAATCAACGGAAGGGCACCACCTTTATGTTTCTGCCGACAATATCTATTTCTCCAATCATTCCTTGATAGATTTCGCAGATGAGTTTATTAAGGAGGGAGGTACACATCTCTATATAGACGAGATTCACAAGTATGCAGGTTGGAGCAGAGAGTTGAAACAGATTTACGACATGCATCCATCTCTGAATATCATCTTTACAGGTTCTTCCGTATTAGATATAAAAAGGGGCGAAGCAGATTTGAGCCGCCGAGCATTGATGTATATGATGCAAGGTTTGTCCTTCAGAGAATATCTGCAACTATTCCACAACATCAAGACTAGAACATTCTCCTTGGAAGAAATTCTCAATCATCAAGTAAAGATTCCTGAGTTGGAACATCCTTTGCCTCTTTTTAGGGAGTATCTTAATCATGGCTATTACCCTTTTGCCATCGAAGGTGATTTCATGCAAAGGATGCTGCAAGTGGTTGACCAAACCGTGGAGGTTGATATTCCGCAATATGCCGACATGAAAGCCTCAACTGCTCGCAAACTGAAACGAATGCTCGTTATCCTATCTGGTCTCGCACCCTACAAGCCAAGCGTAGAGAACCTTGCCACAGAAATTGGGGTGAGCAAAAACAACGTGCCCGATTACCTCGTCTATTTGGAGCGTGCAGGTATGATTGGTTTGCTAAGAGATGATACTTCGGGGATGCGCAATCTTGGGAAAGTAGAAAAGGTCTATGTAGACAATCCGAGTTTGATGTCGGTACTCACACCTGATCCAAACATTGGAAATGTAAGGGAAACTTTCTTCTATAACCAAATGAGAGAGAAACAAAATGTTATCTCTTCCAAAGCCTCTGACTTCACCATTGGCGATTACACTTTTGATATTGGTGGGCGTAAGAAAGGTAAGAAGCAGATAGAAGATGTGAAGAACGGACGCATCGTAAAGGATGATATCGAGACAGGACACGGTATCATCATCCCTCTCTGGTACTTCGGAATGAACTATTGATTTTTTGCCGGGGTGGTAGAAAATCCTCAAGCGGGACTCCGGGGCGGGATAAAGGGAATGCTTTCCGGAGACACTCACATCTTTTTGGTGCTATCTTTGCGGCGGTTTTTGGGAGCGGGGAAACTTGTGGGTTCCCTCGCTGTGAAGAAGAGTAAAGACAGATAAATAATGAAGAATAAGCCTTTGCAGGCCCATCTCAGCATGTTTGCGGCTGAGGCTATGTGGGGTCTGATGTCGCCGGTGTGTAAGGATGCCATGAACAGTGGCGTCGACGGTATTTCGATGGTTGGTTTTCGTGTGGCGGGTGCTGCCTTATTGTTTTGGACAGCCTCGTTGTTTGGCAAATATGAGCATGTGCCTTGGCGCGATGTGGTGCTATTGGCGGGTGCAGCTTTGTTTGGTGTGGCTTTCAACCAGTGTTTGTTTACCATAGGCTTGAGCGTAACCTCGCCGGTCAATGCCAGCATCGTCACCACCTCCATGCCAATCTTCGCCATGATACTTTCGTTCCTCATCCTTGGCGAACCCATCACGCTGAAGAAAGCGGGCGGTGTGGCTATTGGTTGTACGGGTGCGGTGGTGCTCATTCTCAGTAGCGCAACGGCAGCAAGTTCGCGTGTGGGAGATATTCGCGGCGACTTGATGTGTATTTGTGCGCAGTTGTCGTTTGCTCTTTACCTCTCGTTGTTCAATAAACTCATCAAGAAGTATAATGCCATTACCGTAAACAAGTGGATGTTTACCTGGGCCACGGTGTTTGTGGCACCTGTGTCGTGGGGACATTTGGGAGGCTTGCAGTGGGCGTCCATCGCTCCCGGTGTATGGGCTGAGGTAGGCTACGTGGTGTTTTTCGGAACGTTTGTCAGCTATCTTCTCTCCATCGAGAGTCAGAGAGTATTGCGTCCCACGGTGGTCAGCGTCTACAACTACGTGCAACCCATCGTGGCTGTTTCGGTTAGTGTTCTCACGGGGCTGGGCGTATTCACATGGCAACAGGGCATAGCCGTTGTATTGGTGTTCACGGGTGTATGGCTTGTGGTGAAGAGCAAGTCGAAGCGTGATGCGCAAGGTGGCGTGAAAGAATAGTGTCAGACAGAGATATCTCAAAAACAATAGCCGACTCATCTCAACGTGAATCGGCTATTGTTATATTAAAAGACAGGTAGAATTACTTCAAGTATCCGTTTGCCCAGTCGCCAATGGCTTTCCCCGACATGGAGTTGAGCAGTTTGCCGTGTTCCCATTTTACATCGGGGTAAGCCCCCTTGAATGTCTTCTCAGACTTCTCGATGCCGCTGCCGCCCGAGGTGGCGAACATAACAACGCGTTTGCCTTTCAGATTGTAAGTCTCCACGAAGGTGTTGATGATGCGTGGGGCGCCGTTCCACCAGATGGGGAAGCCAAGGAAGATGATGTCGTAGTCTTTGAGCGACTCCTTGCTCTTTACAAACCCCGGGCGTACCTTGGGGTCATCGTTCTCGCGGCAGCAACGTGAGGACGGGTCTTTCCAGTCGAGGTCTGCAGCAGAGTATGCCTCTGTGGGTTTTATCTCAAAGAGCTCTGCACCGGTGGCGCCGGCAATCTTCTCGGCTGCGGCTTTGGTGTTGCCGGTGGCAGAGAAGTAAGCAACAAGCACCTTGTGAGCGCTTTCTTTCGTGGTGGCTTCTGTGGAAGTCTTCTTGCCGCATGCCATTATGGTGGTGGCCACTGCGGCGGCAATTACGATTAATGATGTTATTCTTTTCATGTTCATTTTTGTTTGTGTGAGTCTATAGTTTGTAGCGCATCCATACGGTGTCGCCCATGCGCTCTACGGTTTGCAGCTTGAGCAGAGTGGCGGGGCGGTTGGGATTGTCGATGCCGTCGAACACGGCAGCCATGCCTTTGCGCCCATCTATGCCCGGACCAATCATGAGGCTTACCTCGTCCAAAAGTCCCGCTGCAAGGAATGCTCCGTTGATGTGTCCGCCGCCAACAAGTGCGATGCGCTCCACTCCAAACTCGGTATTAAGCATGTCCACAGCCTTTCTTAGGTCGATATGTTTCTCCCCGACGGCAATCCACGAGATGCCTTGCTTATCGAGAGTCTCGAGATATTCTTTCGCGCAATCTTCGGATGTGATAACTAAGAGGGGCTGACCGTTCTGATGGTTTGCGGGCCAACGAAGCTTGCCGTGAGTGTCGATGGCAACGTCGTAGCCGGGTTTCCCTTCAGCAGCCTTATGGAAGGCGGTGCGGGCAATAGTCTCTTTCTTTGTGGCGACGAACGGTTCGGGCAGGGCAAAGTGCATCTGCATGGTTACACGCCCTTCGACGGTTGTGGGGCAGTGGAGTTTCTCCAGTGCCTCGTAGTAAGCATCCGAGGCATCAATCTGTTCGGTCATGGCGCAGTCGATGCGGCCGTCCACCGAAGCCATCATGTGGCAGATAATATAAGGTTTCATATTCTTGTTGTTTTGTTATTCGTTATTACAGAGATTTTAGCCAGGAGGAGACGGTTTGCCGGGCTTTCTCAGGGTCGTTTTGTGCCGTGTGGCCATAGATGGCAATGCTTTTCAGAAGGGTTGCGCCCTTGCACGCCTTTTGCAGTTTGTTTGCGGTACTGCCAATGCCGCTGCCCTCATGGGTACAAAACGCTGCGATGCTCTTCCCGCTCCAGTCGTGCTTCTCGAGGAAGGTGTAAATAGGCATCGGGATGTCGCTACACCAGTTGGGGTAGCCCACGAATATAACGTCGTAGTCTTCCACCTTCGCGTCGCCTTTCACCTCAGGGCGCGCCTTGTCGTGGAGCTCCTTCCGGGCAAGCTCAACGCAGGCATCGTAGTTGTCGGGATAAGGTGTTAGGGGTTCTATTTGAAACATACTGCCGCCCGTCTCCCGGGCTATCATTTCGGCTATAATCTGCGTGTTGCCTTTCGTGATGTTGCCCACGCTGTAGTTTTCTCCTCCCCGCGAGAAGTAAGCCACCAATACTTTCTTGTTCTCTTTCATGTTGCTTTGTTCTTTAAAAGATAATGCGACAGATAGGGAGGGTGGATGTAAAACATCCCCTCCCAATGTTGTCGTACTGCAAAATTACGACGAAACATCCATTCCCCCTCGTAGACACATTGCGGATAGAGTGAAACAAATTACGGAAGAAAGAATCAAGGAAAGGTAGTGGGCTATCCCTTGTGCAAATGGATTATAATCCATGGAACACGATACTATCACAGACCTTCGCTCAAGAATTTTCTCAGGCTCAGATGTGTCACTCCTTCAAAATCACTTGCGTGAATGAGTGGGGTTGCAGAGATGACGTATTTGGGATACGAATCGGGAATGTTAAGCAAGGTGCCGAATTCGCGTTCACGGGTATCATCGGAAGCGATGATGTATGCCACCTGCACATATACCTTGTTTCTGTTACCCGCAACCGATTTTGATGATGCACCGGTACATACAAAATCTATTTCTCCTGCACGCAACTGCCCTACGGCAACTTTGTAGCCAAGACGAACCAGATGCTGGTATACAACATTCTCTATCACTTTCTCTATGTCTTTCTCGCGCTCACCGCCAATGATGTAATCTTTTTTTTATCACTTATAAATGATAAAAATTGATGTTGCGAGAGTTTTGTCACTTATAAATGATAAAATCGCGTCGGCAAAACCATAACATTCCCCCTTAAAATGTGGGCGAAGAGTAGATTATTCCCTCATAAAATGTGATAGACCATGGAAAGAACGGCAATCAATAGACTTAAACAGTGGCAGATAAGCCAACATCGTAAACCTCTGGTGATAGAGGGGGCACGACAAGTTGGCAAAACATGGTTGGTAAAGGAATTTGGCAGGCGGTGTTATAGCAAAGTTGCGTATGTTAATTTCGAGAGTCAGAAACACCTTCAGCAACTTTTTGAGCAGAACTTCGACACGCAACGCATTATTACCACAATCAATGCAGCTACGGGTGTAACGTGTACTGCCGGTGACACACTTATATTCCTCGACGAGATACAGGCTGCTCCGGGTGGCATCACATCGTTGAAGTATTTCTGTGAGGACGCGCCCGAATATCATGTTATAGCAGCGGGGTCGTTGCTTGGCATCGAATTGCATGGCGGCGAGTCGTTCCCAGTGGGAAAGGTGCAGTTTATGCAAATGTATCCTATGGATTTCAACGAGTTTCTGCAAGCTCTTGGCGAAGGGAACTTGGCTGCACTCGTTGCCTCTGCCGATTGGACCACTATCCGCATGTTTGAAACCAAGCTGCAAGAACTGCTGAAATACTACTACTTTGTTGGCGGTATGCCCGAGGCGGTACTTGCCTTCTCGCAATACCGCGATTGGAACGGCGTGAGGGAAATACAAGATGCCATTCTTAAGAGTTATGTGCGCGACATGTCGAAACATGCTCCGCACGAAGTGGTGCCACGGATAACAGACGTGTGGGATTCCATTCCTGCCCAGTTGAGTAAAGAAAACCGCAAGTTTGTGTATGGTGTGTTGAGGCAAGGGGCTCGTGCCCGCGAGTATGAGATAGCTCTGCAGTGGTTGAAGGATGCCGGTCTGATATACACTGTTCACAACGTGTCGGCTCCGCGTGTACCGCTGAAGAGTTACGAAGACCGTGCGATATTCAAAATCTATGCTCTCGACGTGGGACTGTTGGCTGCAATGGCAGGGCTCAAGCAACACACGCTGGTAAGCGGAAACGATGTGTTTACCGAGTTTAAGGGCGCGCTAACCGAGCAGTATGTGTTTCAGCAATTGCATCCAAACCATGATTTGTATTACTATTCGAAAGCCAACAGCACGCTTGAGATAGATTTTCTGTTGCAGGACGAGGATGACAACATAGTACCCATTGAGGTAAAGGCCGAAACAAACGTTAAGGCAAAAAGCTTGCGTATGTTTGCAATAGAGCAGAAGTCAACAACTGCCTACCGTATGTCTATGAACCCGTATCGCAAGGAAGATTGGCTCATCAACGTGCCACTCTATGCTGTGCTGAATGTGTAGAGACT
>CAVGKO010000097.1:0-6640 GCA_963629885.1 Anaerobutyricum sp. | reverse complement strand
TATTATTGCACAAACACTAAAACAAAAGTTTTTGTCTTTGTGCAACTCTACACAAACACTAAAACCTTTGTATTTGTTAAAGAGTATTATTGCACAAACACTAAAACAAAAGTTTTTGTCTTTGTGCAACTCTACACAAGAGCGAGAAAGTAGTTTCGCGACATTGTGCGCGGCTGCGAAGGCTTCAGAAAGTACTTTCGTGACCTCGTGAGGCGGCGCGAAAGCTTCAGAAAGTACTCTCGTGAGCTTGTGCAGCGCGACACAAGCTTCAGAAAGTACTTTCGTGACCTCGTGCAGCGCGACACAAGCTTCAGAAAGTACTTTCCCAAGCTTGTGCAGCGGAGCGAAAACTTCCGCAAGTAGTTTCCCAAGCTTGTGCAGCGAGATTCGGAGTCTGCTACGATTGTTCCGGACTCTGAAATCGGGTGCAAAAAGGGCCACACTTTTTGGTGCAGCCCTTTGTATCATCTACTCTTTGTCTAAATATTTTTATTCAGACACCAAAGCTTGGCTATCGTGTTATTTAATTGCTTGAGGGGATTTGATAGTTTATAATCTTCGACTTTGTCCACGATGCATGCGAGTCGGCGTCGATAGCTTTTACGTAGTTGAAGCGGATATTTACCACCTCTTTGCCCTTCGCTTTCTCTGCAGCACATGCTTTGTTGAGGAAAGTCTCGAACTCGAAGGCAGTTTCGAAAGCAAGAGTGCCCGAAGAGCTCTTACCGTCGGTCAGCTTCTTTGAGCGCAGGAAGAGGTTATACACGTTTTGACCATCCACAACTTCAGGTATCTCATCCTGATTGTACGACAGAGACACTTCCATGGTCTGGTCGGTAGCGGAGTTGGGGTGCGACGCCTGTACAAACATTACTCCTTCCACGTAGCCGATGACGCCTACCTCCAGAGTCACCAATTCTCCTTCGTCCATCACGGATGTATCCTTCAAGGCGAATTCCATTTCATGTCTGTCTATCTTCTGATATGTTGCTTCGGATGCCGTCCAATACTGCGACGCCGATTGGTTGGCTTCGTCATCTTGGTTTATCTTGCGGTAGTACACTATGCAATCTCCTGACTGGAGTGATTCAATAGCGGGATGGTATACATACAACCCCGTAACCTCGTGAACAATGTTGCGATTGGCTGTTGTTGAGTAACTCACAACACCGTAGGTTGTTCCTGCCACCTCGTTTCCGCTTCCGGATATACAGGAGGCAAACAAAATCATCGACACAGACATCAACACTAAATACTTAAGACTTTTCATTTCCTTTCATTTATTTGATTAATAATATTTCTCATCCTCTGTTTTTTTAGAACCCAAGTCTGAAGCCTGCTTGCAGCTTTAGGTTGAAGGGTTTCTCCGAACGCACGGTTTCGAACTCACTCTCGTTGTCGAAATAATAGTCCGCCCCCACTTCTGCGTAAAGGCTCACGAAGCGAATCAACGGATAGCTCACTCCTGCGCGAGCGTTCACCGACCATTGCCATGGCTTCATCCTTATGTGCGAGACCTCGCGTTCGTACAACTCCCTATGCATATATTTCTCTGTTGTGAGCTTGCCCGCAACGTTGACCTCCGCCATTGCCCCCGCAGCCCCGTAGACAACGAAACGCTTCCACCGGGCTATCTCGTAAGACAGAGACAAAGGTATACCAAGAAAATGAAGTTTCTGCGTTGTTTCGTTGTGATAAGTGTCGGTTGTTTCCCAAGACGACGAAAGAAGCGTGTAGTTTATGCCCGACACCAAAGAAAGTTTTTCGTTCAAAGCGTAGCTCACCGACAAGCCTACGGAGACGGGTGTTTTGTGCTTGACGTTGGTTTTGGGTTGCGAAGTTTCGAAACTTGCCGAGTTGAGAAACAGCAGCTCTTGGTCGGTAACGGATGTATTCTTCAGCGCATACGTATTCAATGAGTTGCTCGTGCCTGAGGAGATGCTGCCCGCGCCCATGCCAAAGCCCCAACGACGTTTCCGGGAAGAGGGTTCCCTATAGGTGGATGCCTCGGCAATAAGTTCCGTGCCTTCGCCCTCATATTCTGCCTCGGGGAGCACCCTTACGGCATCGGAGGCTTCGCTCCTTGGCGTTTCATCCATAGATATCTCTTCCTCTGCTTCCTCACTCTGCTCTTCCCGGGGAGGGGTGACACTGTGTGATAGTTCTCTAATATTCTTAACCGGATGATTTCTTCTCTTCGCCACCAAGAAAGGTTTCTCGCAAGATGTTTCCGTAGAGATTGTAGGCTCCGTCGCGGGTTGCTCTTTGGCATCATGGTGCTTCTGCTCCGCTACAGCGGCAACAACGGGTTGCCCGGAATCTCTTTGCATCAGATACACTCCCCCCATCATCAGCAGCAGAGCCACCACGGCTGCCGCAGCTCCGTAGCGCCACCTCATAGCCGTCATAGCCACGCGCCGCGACTTCGCAAGGCGACTCTCTATGGCATCCCAGTCACCCGGCGCCGTCTCCGCCTCAAAGTTGTGCAACCTTGAGCGGAACAAATCATCCATATTATCTCTTTCCTCTTTCATTTCCTCCTCAATGTCTTCTCTCAATCATCTTTCTCAGCATCTGCCTTGCGCGTGTGAGCTGCGAACGCGACGAACTCTCCGTTATATGCAACATCTCGCCTATCTCTTTATGCGAATAGCCTTCAACAACAAACATGTTGAACACGAAGCGGAAACCCTCAGGCAACTTCTGCACCATCTCCAACAACTCCCCGGCAGAGATATCTGAAAGGATGGAATCGTCGGATTGTATCTGCTCAGATGAGTAATCCAAATCTGAGGCGTCGCGCAACACGTCCGCCTTACGCAGATGCTCCAAGGCGCAGTTCACAAATATCTTTCGCATCCATCCTTCAAACGAGCCGAGCCCCGAGTAAGAGTCGATAGAGAGGAAGACCTTCACAAAGCCGTCTTGCAACAGGTCGCGCGCCATCTCCCTGTCGCCCACGTAGCGCAGACAAACACCCATCATCCTACGCGAATACTTCTCGTAGAGTTCTTTTTGTGCCAGCCTGTCTCCCTTCCTACAACCCTCTATCAGCTGCAACTCGTCCATTACAATATATAATGACGCAATCGGCGCGCATTATGCTGCACGCCGATGGGATTTTCCTTTCGCGGGGAATCGCTGCCCCCAAGATTACTTCTTGGGATTGACGGGACAACCGGCACCATTGTCCACCGGAATGGCGTCCATACCGATTTTCTTGAACGCCGCCGCCAAAAGGGTCTTCGAGGTCTTGTCGCTCTTGTAGGTGACCTCCACAGTGCGGTTTGTGAGGTTGCATTTCATGTCGGTCACACCTTTTTCGAACGCTATGTTCTTCTCTATCTTTTTCTGACAATTGGCACATTTCATTCCCTCAACGTAGAAGGTAACGGTGTCTTTCTTCTTCTTTGCATCCTGAGCAAAAGCCGTGGATGCCATAAACACAGCACAAATGAATGCTACAAGAATCTGTTTCATAAAGAATATCTCCTTTTCTTTTGGTTAATGATTTCCTTAGTCGCGACTTATGTTGAACCTTAGCCCCAAATATATCTTCCGTCCGTGGATTGGCCCCCAAACCATTGAGGCATCAAAATTGTCGCCCCGAGGGTTTGCGGCATCAATGATGGGGTTGGGTTGCTTATAGTTCAACAGGTTTTCGGCTCCAACATACACCGACCATCGGCGAAAGTACTTCGTTATTTGCGCATTTACAACAGTGTAGGCACCAAACGTTGGTTCCCACAAAGGATTCGAAGCATCCGGCGTGGGCATCCGCCCTCCCCCATTGAGTTGCCCCGTGAGGTCGAACTGCCACTTCTTCAGGGGTGTTTGGTAGGAAGCAGTGAGCAAGCCTTTGTAGTCGCTCACAAGAGGTCTCTTGAGTCGTCGCGTCACGCCTTGGGCATCCTTATAATCTGTTTTGGCATCGGTGTGGCGGAAGGCTGCCGTGAGAGTGAACCCCCGGAAGAAAGGATACGACATCTCTACCTGGAAACTACTGGAATAGGACTTGCCGTCGAGGTTATAGAAGCTCACAGCATGCGGGTCGCTGTCCATGTCGACCACCACCTGGCGACGAAAGTCGGTGTAATACCATTCCCCGCCAAGCGTCAGTTCCTTATCCTTGATGGGGATATAGAACGAGAGATTTACGCCCGTGTTCCACGCCTCTTCGTGGTCGGGATTGTCGGTTATGAGCATCTTCCTACTGCTTGAGAGAAGGAAATTGTTTTCCGCCAAGATATTTGCCGTGCGGAAACCCTTGCCCCAAGAAGCACGCAGGTGGAACCAGTCGAAGGGGTTATATTTCACATGCACGCGGGGTGTAACAAAAAAGTCGTACAACGAGCTATAGTCTGCACGCACTCCGCCAAGAACAATAAACTTATTGTTAAGGTTGTAGGTGTATTGCACATAAGCCCCCGTGACCGTTTCCGACCTGTTGAACACCTTCCTCTCACCTCCTCTTTGCGAGAGATTCTCGTCGAAGCCGTCGTAGTTCATGCTCCATCCCGCGCTCAGGCTGTGTGCCTTCGAGAATTCTTTTTCGTAGAGCAGGGTTGCGTAGACGTTGTTTTGATAGACATTGTAGGGAGATTTGTCGTACATGGATTTCTGCTCGTGATAGGAGCCCGAGAGTATCATCGCAATGCTTTCGGCCCTCTCCTTATTGATTATATACGCCTGCTTGGTGTAGAGCTCCACGCGGTTGGTGTTCAACGATATCGTGTAGGGGTCGCTAAACTCGTGATGCTTGGTTGCCTGACCTCCGGTGCGGTCTTCATGCAGGTAGCGCACACCGTACTGGGCAAGATATCTGTCCAGTTTATGATGCCAACGGTTCATCACATTGACCTGCCGGGTCAGCGGCATGTCAAGAAAACCGTCGTCGTTGCCGTCGTGCTGGCGTTGGTTGTTAGAATAGTGCACAAGCAAACCCGTAGAAACTTTGTCGTTGATGAGCCACGATGCATCGGCATTGCCTTCATAGCGACCGGCGTCATTGCCAAAGAGGTTTGCCGAAAAAATATCTGCCGTCTGCGGTTTTTTGTATTCCACGTTAATCTGTCCCGCCAGCGCTTCGTAGCCGTTCTTCACCGAAGAGGTGCCTTTCGACACCTGGATGCTCTCCATCCATGTTCCGGGCACATAATCCAGCCCGTACAACGACGCTGCCCCACGGAAGTTGGGATAGTTCTCGGTCAGCATCTGTACGTAGGTGCCTGCCAAGCCAAGGAGTTTGATTTGCCTTGCCCCCGTTGCCGCATCGGCGTAGGAGACATCCACCGACGGGTTTGTCTCGAAACTCTCCGCCAGGTTGCAGCAGGCAGCACGAAACAACTCATCACCCGTAATCTTCTGAGTCTGCAAGACGCTCGTTCGGGAAGAGATTGTTCCCATTCGTCGCTGGGTGACTACCACCTCCTCCAATTCCACCTCGCCTTTGAGCACTATCTCCAAGGGCTTGTCGGGGTTATCCACCGTGAGAGAAACCGTTTCATAGCCGATGAAACTAACCACCAGGAGGTTCGTTTTGTCAGTCATCTCAAGAAGGAAGGCACCTTCGGCATCCGTTGTTGTGCCTCTTTGGGTTTCTGCCCAATACACATTGGCTCCTGCCACCGGCTGACCTATGCTGTCGCGCACATGACCCGTGATGTCTTTTGCCCCCGCAAAGAAGGCAATAAACAACAGCGATGATATGATGGATATTTGTTTCAACATAACCTATGGTTTGGTTTATTTGGGAAACTGCGAGAGGTAGTAGTAGGTCTCCTCGGATGGCGCGCCCTCAATGTGATAGCGCGTGGAGGACGAGACACTGAAGCTGTAGCCCCTCTCCACACCTTCCTTCACGGGTAGATAGATAGTGGTATCCCTTACTCCCGTTGCCAAAATGGATTTGGCAAGCGAGGCGTCGATAGTGTCCGTAGAAGAATAATATACGGTATACGTAAGGTCCTCCGTCTCTTCCTCGGGCTTATGCCACGAGAGCTTGAGCTCTGCGCCCTCACGTTCCACGCATATCTCTTTTGGAGACAAAGGCACGCGTGTGCTTAGCCAAGTAAGAGGTGGTAGCTGCGCCGGATACTTGTAGTAGTTGTCGCGAAGTTCGTCGTACAACCCCTTCGTATTGTCCAGCACATTCGCGCAACGGAAGAAAGTTGCGCCCGCGCCGCCGAAGTAACGGCTGTAGTCAATCTGGTCGGTGATGTCGTTAACCGTCCAATCTGCTTCCGACTTTTCCATCCTATAGGCTCCCAGCCCCGGCACCACAAGACGTCCGTTGCTGTTCTCCACCCAGTTGTCTACAAAGGGGAAGAAGTTGTTGTGCAAGTAATACATCATCGGCACTATCATATCTTGTTTTCCCCGCTTCATCCATTCCTCGGGGTCTTGATAAACACTTTCGTAGGCTGTCCACCCCGCGTTGGGCACCCTCTCGATGCGGCTATATTTACCCAAAGGCGAGCTGCTGACCTGCACCCACGGCTTCACCTGCTTCACCCAATCGTATACGCGGTATACAATCCTGTTGATGTTCTCGCGACGCCAATCAGAGAGGCGTTCCTTCTTTCCGTATTTCTTATATACCGCCTTGTCGGGGAAGGCCTTTGCCTCTTCGGGATAGCGG
>CAVGKO010000096.1:0-6665 GCA_963629885.1 Anaerobutyricum sp. | reverse complement strand
AGGCACTACAGCGCGACACAAAGGGCATCTTTCATTTCAACCCCGGAAAAGAGGAGAAGTCCGTGCCCGACTACAATCCTTATACCATCCGGCGCTGCCGCGACTGCGACATTGCCAACGGCAAACAAACGCTGGCTTTCGTGCCAGACAACGAAGAATGCGCTGCGTGCAAATTGCTTTACAAATGTGCTGGGAATAAAGAAAAATCTAACCGAGCCATTGAGCGCACACACTACCTCTACGAAATGGAACCGCTACTGAAGACATCGGTAACGAAAAGTGTTGGAAGCAAGAAACTGAATATAGGCTTCACGAAATATGGGAACAACCACCTGTTCTCCGATACATTTGGCAGGTCGCATATATTGTCAAAAGACGACCTGAAAGATTTGGGAGATATTCTCTCCAATGCAACATTCTTGGAGGATTCGCCGCTGACACATCCGAGAACGGATGGTATTAGGCATTTCTACTACTTCAAGGCGCAGATAAGGGGAGAATGGGTAAGACTGAATGTGGCGAAGAAAATATGGGAACAAAGAAGTGGATATATACAAAAGACATATTTCCTTTATTCTATAAACGATATAAAAGAAACAAGCACTTCAGGCGGAGCTTAGGACTAAAATGCCAGGTTTCCATTCCCTCGGTGCTTTGATGCAAAGGTAATAACAATTTCTCAAAACACATCGATATATGGAAGAAAAATCAAACAACAATAAAAGTCTCTCTGATCTTCTTAATGAGCCAATAACGGTAACAATATGCTTGCCGACAAAAGTAGAATACCGATGCTCAACAGCCAAGGAAAGACTTTCGCAAGCATGCCGTAAACTGGCGAGACGGGTAATTCTTCGAGATGGGGGTTCCTTGCTCGATATTGCCTTAGCGCATTCTCAAGTTCTGAACGATGCATTGAGACTGACCAAAAACAGAACCACACGCCCACAAGAACCGATAACAGTAGAAACAACACACCACATACTGTCAGAATACGAAGAGACATACACCTTGGAGATATATCACCAAAAACAGTTACAAGACCAATTAACGTTGCGCTTGTCATGGTACAATGACCAATTAAAGATTCTCGTTGATGCACCACGCGGTCTTTTGCTGACATTATCGCTTTCAGAAAGCTTTCCTTATCATTTTTACGGTATTCTATATACATAGTTTTTTCCTACAAAGGTACATGGTTTCATTTCAAACATTTCAAATATGAACAAGATTATCACATTTCTCAAAACAGGCAACCACTACAAACATCTTCTCGGCGGACTGCTCGTCGGCCTGACGCCGTTCCAACACCATTCTAAATTCTAACGGCATAAAAAGCCCCGGTGGAATTCGTCCATCGGGGCTTGGTCGTTCTTGCCGGCTGGGGTCAGTCCAGCAGATATTTCACCGCATAGCTGTCTATGCTCTCCAGAATCTCTTCGTGATTGTGGTTCGTCTGCGTCTCCATCGGCGCCATGCCCCCGAACCTTTCACCCTCCAGCCCCTCGAGGGCCTTCCATACCTTACGGCTCAACTCAAACGCTGCCTCCTGGCCTCCGTTAGCCCAGTCCGTCACCAAGTGTATCCTCACCGTCCCCGTGCCTCTATAGCCGTCACCCTTCAATGGTGACCACAAGGGTTGAACCTGATGAAAGAACTCGTCGCTTTTTCCGCACCGGTCTTCACTTCGTCTATCGCATGGCGTAGTTCTTCCATGTTTACCGACACCTCACGAACCGAGTCCTGCCCGTTTACCTTTAGGTTTATGTTAAAACTTACTTGCTGAGCCATTTTTTGTTTTGCTTCTTGTTTTTATTCACTATATTTGTAGCGCAGTTTACAAGTAAACAGTTATACAACTATGGTACTTTTCGCTATTTGTGCAATATTCATTCTCGCACCCGTCTTCTTGAGTTTCGGGTGGGTATTGGTAGCCATTATCACCGTCATCGCAGGCGGTATCGCAGGTTGGATCGCTTGGTGTGATTACTCCGACCAACTCGACTTCAACAGTATTCCCCACTCTTGGTGGGGTGGTCTCTAAATCACCGCAACCCATACCGGGCCTTTGCCCGTTCCATCCGCTCGCGTAGTTCTTCCGCCGTGAGCGTTTCTTTTTCACGCTCCGCCTCTTTCTCCCACGGGAACGTCATCAGGTCCTTCGCGGCGAGCTTCTTCTTCGAGTGGGGCTGCAGCGAACACAGGCATTCCATCCTCATCCTTTCCCATGCTCCCATTTCCCGACGCTGCTCACCCTCGCTCCATGCCTTCCATATCTCGTAAAACTCCGATGGGGAAATCGCTACGAATGGGTTTAAAATAAGACAGGCAGACTTGCTTTAAACAAGACTGCCTTTAGGAGAGTTCTTCTTTCAATCTTTTTTCAGTTTTAGGATGGTGATGGAGTTGGGGGGGAAGGTATAAACCATCGTTTGTCCTATGGGGTACGAGATTACTTGGGTGGTTGGAGCCACGCGTAGAGGCTCTTCGAACGTATTGCCCGCCTTTGCTTCACCGGAGAGCTGAACCACCTCTACTTCATGCTTTACGTTCCCACCCTTTATGTTCAGTTGTGTTTTCTCTTCATGATAGGTTGTGTTGACCACCTTCAAGAGGATTGTCTCCGTGGGGTTGTCCATCGTGGCAAGCGACACAAGCGAGGGCAAGGGAGGCAACGTCACCTCGTGCAGCAAGACATCATCCACATAGCAACTGAGTGTTTCATCCTTGCACACAATCCTGATGTTATACCATCGATTGCTTTCAAAGACATGGGCCTTTGCCGGGGAGAGAACGTCCTTGACCGTGCCCGAAGAGCTATAGAGCTCGCATTCGTTCGGAGAGATGGAGAGCGCTATATGGTTGTTTGCCTCGCCTTCTTTCCCATTGTCACGCACGCGCAGACGAACGCTTCCGCTCCCCTTATTCCTTCTCAGCCGCAAGGAAAGGGTATAATCGTGATTCGAAGGGTCGCCCAGCAGGATATTGTTCCATTTATTGGCCTCGGGCGTCAATGTTCCGCCACTCACCTTCCACCCGCCGGTACGTATCACGGTATCTTTCACGAACTGGCCGTCAAGGCGTACGTCCTCGAAGTCGTAGCTGTTGTCGAACAAATCTATCCCGGCATAACCCCACGACACCTGCGGACGACTGTATGTCTCCACCTCTGTCTTCAGCAAACCGTCGCCCCTATTGTTTGCCAGCATCTTCAGCATATAATAAGAGGGTGAGCCCACCGCCTGGTGGTTGTTGAAAGAGATGGCAGGATAGCGCTGAAAGGGGTAATCCACGTTGCCAAGCACCGGAGCGTATGCCAGTCCCTTTACAACAGTGGGCGCACCCTCTGCCCCAAGCAGAAAGCATGCCTCGGCAACAGCTGCACGCATCGTACCCTGCAAAGCCGGGTCGCAAAGACTGAACTCGCCGACAAACACCTCCGGGAAACGCCATGAATACGGCTTGTTGTACCTGTCGTGGCCGGCAATCATAAAATCCTCACCGGCATAGAAGTGATGGTCAATCCAATCCATCGTCCGCCTCTTGCCCGCCATAGACGAGCTTCGGATGACGGTAACCCCAGGATATGCCGCATTAATGGCCTTCTTAAACAACTCGAAGCGCTTGGAGTATTCCTGACCATAGTTTTCGCTGCCTACCTCTATATACTTCAATCCAAACGGCTCGGTATGTCCGCTGCGGGCACGCATCGCTCCCCACGTGGAGTCGGCAGGCTGATTGGCATAGGCAATGGCATCCAAAGCATCCTGCACCATCTTGTCCATCGCCGTGATATCCTCATAACGCGGACGCCGGCTTTGGCTGGTCACGCCACTGTTTACCACATACACCGGCTCGGCATTCAAATCTTCGCACATCTGAAGAAACTCATAAAAGCCCATGCCGGAGGTTGAGGCATAGCCCCAAACGTTCCAAAAGTTGCGCCGCATGGAGTCATCGCCAATGGTCTCCTGCCAAACAGGATAGGTCCCTGCCGTATAACCCTCCACAAAGCTACCGCCCGGGAATCGTATGAATTGGGGGTTAAGCGCGGCTATCATCTCCATCAAGTCTTGCCGCAAACCACCCCGGCGCCCCTTCCAGGTGTTCTGAGGGAACAACGATACCATATCTACCCAAAAGACGGACGCCGTGGTATCGGCTGTGATTGCCAAGACGGCATTGTCGCGACTTTCATTGGCTGTAAACGTATGCCTGTATCTTCTCCATTCATATATAGGAGACGCCTTGAAGACGTCGCTCAGTGGCTCCCCGGTAGCCGAATCGCCGATAAAAATGTTTATATCCTTCGGGACCATTGAACCAGTCTTTAAGAACAGCGAGAGTTCATATTTCTCTCCCTTCTGCACGGAGATACCATTATAACCCGTAGCCGCCACGCCCCCTCTCTCCATTCCCGAAGAATAATGCGAGGAAGGGACCGAAACCATAAGGCATCGTTTGTTCTTGTCGTTAATCTGCGCCCCAACGGCATCGAGCCACACCTCGGTGTTCAACGAAAGTCTGCGCCATCCGGGTATTGAATCGGGACGTACAAAAGGAATGCTCCACCCGTTGGGAGTGGTCAGCATATTCCTCCGGGCATCATACGGGCAGTTTAATGGGGGTACCGAGGCCTCGAAGCTGCGGTTTTCTATCATCTCGGCATAAAGCCCGCCGTCAATGGCGTGGTTTATCTCCTCTATTGTCAGTCCATACAGCTGCTCATTGACCGGAGCGGAATAATCGTCTAAATCGACGGTGATGGTAGATGTTATAGGCATCTCGGGTCGGCATCCGGAAAACAAGCCGACAAGAGCAACGCCTATGCTCAATAGGTTCAATATCCTAAATGGTATGCCCATCCCCCAAGCAGTCCCAAAGTTATGCTTCCAATGCGCCTATAAGCTCCTTAGCCGAACTGAATCCGTGTCTATTGAGATAGTCATCCAACCCGTCAATAACCTTCAGCGACACGGTAGGGTCTACAAAATTGTACGTACCAATCTGTATGGCAGTAGCCCCCGCCAACATGAACTCAACGGCATCCCTCCAATTAGATATGCCACCCAAACCAATGATAGGAATCTTCACGGCCTTATACGTTTGCCATACCATACGGAGGGCAACCGGCTTTACACATGGTCCGGAGAGGCCGCCGGTTATGGTAGAGAGCTTCGGTCGGCGCTTCTCAGCGTCTATGGCCATCCCAAGCATGGTGTTTATCAACGATACCGAATCGGCTCCTTCTGCCTCTGCGGCACGAGCTATCTCTGTGATATCGGTTACGTTGGGCGAGAGTTTTACGATAAGAGTCTTGGGGTAAACCTTGCGGACAGCCCTTACCACCTCCGATGCGCCTTTGGCCGTCACTCCGAAAGCCATACCGCCTTGTTTTACATTCGGACAAGAGATATTCAACTCGATAGCCGGAATCTTCTCCAGATTGGCTATCTTCTCTGCACATTCCACATAGGTTTCAACCGACGACCCGCTTACGTTTACTATCATATTCGTGTCGATATCCTTAATGGTAGGATAGATATGGTCGGCAAAATACTGCGCACCCTTGTTCTGCAACCCTACGGCATTAAGCATCCCTGAGGCTGTCTCCGCCATACGGGGATAGGGGTTACCTTCCCTCGGCTGGATGGTTGTACCCTTCACAAAAATGCCGCCCAACCTCGAGATATCCATAAAGTCGGAATACTCCACGCCGTAGCCAAACGTACCCGAAGCAGTCATTACCGGGTTCTTCAGCTGCAAATCACCTATGTTTACATTCAACTCTGCCATGTCAGTTTATCTATATTAAATACCGGACCTTCTTTACAAACACATACGTGACCACTCTTTGTGTTCTCTACGCAGCAAAGGCAGGCGCCGATGCCGCAAGCCATCATGTTTTCCAATGATACTTCGCACGTAACAGACTGTGATGCCGCATATCCTGCCACAGCCATCATCATCGGCTTTGGTCCACATGTGTAAATACGGTCGAAACAAACGTTTTTCAATACGGAATGGTTCGTAACAAACCCCTTCTCGCCAAGCGTACCGTCTTCGGTGGTTACATATACAGTCCCAAGTTTTGTAAACTCATCCAACTGTAACACATCATCCTTGGAACGTCCTCCCAACAGAAAAACCGGCTCAAAACCGGCTTCCTTCAACGTGGCTCCCAGATACAACATTGGGGCTACACCAACGCCACCGCCAACAAGCAACAGCTTTTGGCTTCTGCCATCCCCCTTAGAGGGTATTGTAAACCCATTGCCCAGCGGCAATATTACATTCACAACGTCTCCGGGACGATACTTGCTCAAACAATGCGTACCGTCACCAACCAATCGCACCAACAACCACAACTCATTGGCTGCGCGATTCACATAATGAATTGAAATGGGTCGACGAAGAAACGTAGTGGGAGACTGGCTCACCAATACCTGTACGAACTGACCGGGAAGCATCTCCGGCAAAACATCATCACAGGTTAGTTTTATGAGGCAATAATTGTCATGAAGGCGATTGTTCCGGGTTACCCTCATGTCTAATGCGTACTTCTTCATATGATATTACTCAATTTTTCACACAAAAGTACGCAAAAACATTATCTCCGCACTGTATCAGACCAATTAAGTGGTCTTACCCACACTGTGTTTCTC
>CAVGKO010000095.1:0-6705 GCA_963629885.1 Anaerobutyricum sp. | reverse complement strand
CTCTTACAATTTGGGCAATTCCCATGGGGCACGATAGTAGGCCTTCGACAAAGCTGTTGCCTCCTCGTCGCCGATAAAGATGCTGGCAGCATCGTTCCAACGCACCTCGCGTTGCAGCCTGCAAGATATGTTTGCCAAATGAGCCATCTTGGCAACACGAGCGCCTATGGCAATATCGGCATTCGGCAGCTCCCTGCTCTTGATGCAATTCAAGAAGTTACCCACGTGGTTATACAATCCTTTTCCTTCGCCCTGCTTGAACGGCACAGCCTCCATGCGGGCATCTTTACCTACAACAACGGGAATAACCTCCCATCCGGCACGGGTAAGAACCAACGTACCCTTCTCGCCATAGAAAGCCAAGCCTTCTTTCTTGTCAAACAAACCGTGGTTGATTCCGCAGGCATGGTCCCAGATGATATTGAAATCCTTGTATGCATATGTTGCCATCAACGTATCGGGAGTCTCCATGGCATCGTTGGGGTAGGCCAACTTGCCGCCTCCGGTGCAAACTCTTGTAGGCAGGCCGGCTCCCATACCTTCCAATGCGTAGTCCAACAAATGGACACCCCAGTCAGACATCAGTCCGCCGGCATAATCCCAGAAGAAACGGAAGTTGTAGTGGAAACGGTAGATATTGAACGGACGCTTGGGAGCCGGGCCGAGCCACATGTCGTAGTCCACTCCGGCAGGAACAGCGCTATCGGGTACAACAGGCAGCGAGGGTTTGCTGTCTTGATAAGCCCAAACCTTAACCGTACGGATGCGACCGATATTTCCGGCTTTAAGATAATTGGCAGCCTCGTCCCAATGCGGGTCGCTGCGTTGCCATTGACCTACCTGCACAATACGTTCGTATTTGCGGGCTGCCTTTTCCATCAAATTACATTCTTCAATTGTGTTCGAAAGCGGCTTCTCAACGTATACATCCTTGCCGGCTTGGCAGGCATAAATGGTAGGAAGACAATGCCAGTGGTCGGGCGTTCCGATAATTACCACGTCCACATCTTTGTTGTCAATCACCCTGCGCCAGTCTTTATATAGGTTGGGCACTTTCTTTCCGGTGTTTTTCTGCACATCAGCGGCACGTTTGTTGAGCCATTCGTCGTCGATATCACAAAGGGCAACGCACTCCACCTCCGGATAGTTGAGGAACGTACTCAAGTCACCGAAACCCATGGAACGACATCCAATAAGGGCTACCTTCACTTTATTACTCGGAGCTTTCTGTCCGTAAACAGCTCCATAAGCGCTACCAAATAATGGCGATAAACCCAGCCCGGCTGCTGATAGGGCTGATTTCTGCAAGAAATTTCTTCTATTCATGGTATCTCTTTAAATTTTTGTGTACAAGATTGTAGCCGCAAGTATACGAAAATAATCCTATATTTGCCCCCCCAAAAAACTGAAAAAGGAAATGGAATCTCCCTCGAATACTAAGGATTGGAACGTGCTATATACTGCTCCCCGAGCGGAAAAGCAGGTGAAAGAACGTATCGATGCCTTAGGTGTTGAATGTTTCTTGCCTCTTCACCGCACGCCGCGTGTGTGGTCCGACAGGGTGAAGATTGTTGAAGTGCCGCTGTTTAATTCATATATATTTGTTCGCTGCTCCGACGAAGTGTTGCGCAGCCTGCTCAAGGTCTATGGCGTTTCGCGCATAGTGTTCTACGACCAAAAGCCCGCGGTTGTCCGCCAAAGGGAAATAGACGTCATTAAGGATTTCTTGCTACAAGCCGCCAACCACGCTCTCTGCCCCGGCGAGGAGGTGGAGATTCTTACCGGTGCCATGAAACATATATCCGGAAAGATACAGAAGGTAAAGAAAAAGCACTTGGTGCTCTATCTGGAGCAACTCGGAGCCACCGTATGCGTGAAACTGGATGAGGTGGCTCGTGTAAATCGTCTGAAATAAAAGAGACGAACGACCCTTATTGCATCTATGCTAAGCTGAGGGACGAAAGGAGAGGGGTTATTGGTTTTTCTTCCGTTGGTTTTTGGCGTCTTCCTTGGCGAGCAGAACAACACTGTAGACAAAGTCGGTCATCCATTCTTCCGAATAGCCGAGCGTTTCCTTGAATTTGCGGATGCTCCAAGCAGTCTTCTGAACACTTACTTCCTTCCACTCCGAACGGGTTACAATCTCGTGTATCGTTTTGGCCGTTTGGTGGTAGAGCAACTTCTTTACCAACATGGAGAAACGAAACTTCCATTGCATCAAGTTGTCGAGCAACGAAAACAAATCGTTGCAGAACCCTTGGAAGAGGAAAAAGTATGATTTGATATCATTCTGCGACTTGCAGTTCTTTTTCACCGACGCATCTATCTCCTTGAAGAAACTCTCGCTCATACCATAGTCTTGCATCAAAACTTTGCGTACACGCGACTTCTCGGCAACGCCCAACTTATTGTTTTGTGTCGGAATCTTCAACATTCTCTTGAAAAGAGCCATGTCGGGCAATATGTTGATATTGGTCATACCCAGCTGCACCGCCATCACGGCTTGATAGTAAACGCGGATGAGCGTTACAAACTCCTCTACGTTGCCCTTCGATGGTGCTTCGGGCTCTTCTTTTGCTCCCTTAAAAAGTTTGGAAATAATGTTCATGTGCGTTAGTTGTAAGGTCTTTCTCCTCTCATTAGAGCGGTAAGCGGGGTTCGAACCCGTGACCTTCGGCTTGGGAAGCCGACGCTCTACCAACTGAGCTACTACCGCGCTTGAGTGCGACAAAAGTAGGTATTTCTTTTCTTTTATCGGTATCTTTGGCGCGGAAATATTTCAATGGATATGAAGAAAGAGAAACTTACGCTTGTTAAGGTTGGAGGGAAGATAGTAGAGGAAGAAGACACGTTGAAGAATCTGCTTCGCGATTTTTCCCGTATAGAAGGATTCAAAGTATTGGTGCATGGTGGCGGACGTTCGGCAACCAAGCTGGCCGAGAGGCTGGGGATAGAGAGCCGGATGGTGAACGGACGTAGGGTGACGGATGCCGAGACGCTGCGTGTGGTGACGATGGTATACGGCGGACTGGTGAACAAAAATATTGTTGCCGGTTTGCAAGCCCTGGATGTGAATGCCCTGGGGCTTACCGGAGCCGACATAAACCTGATACGTTCAAAGAAACGTCCGGTGGCTGAGGTGGATTATGGCTTTGTGGGGGACGTGAAAGAAGTGAACGCTGATTTGCTTGCCTTGCTTATCCACGAAGGTATTGTTCCGGTGCTGGCTCCTCTGACGCACGACAAGCAGGGACATATACTAAACACCAATGCCGACACTATTGCCGGAGAAACAGCCAAAGCCCTGGCAAAGCATTTTGATGTGACGCTCGTGTTCTGCTTCGAGAAGAAAGGAGTGCTGCGGGATGAGAAGGACGACGAAAGCGTTATTCCCGAGCTGAATCGCACGATGTTCAAGCAATTGGTTGAAGAGGGCGTGATACAAGGTGGAATGATTCCGAAACTGGAGAACGCATTCCAAGCTGTTGATGCCGGAGTGAAGGAGGTTGTTATCACGCAGGCTTCCGAGATTCATCAAGGAAAAGGAACACGGGTTTGCTGAGAGAGGGGGAAAAGAATAGTGCGTCAAAACCACGATGAGAGCGGGTTTTGACGCACTATTCTTATATACCTTTTATTACAGGCTTCTTATCTTCATGTTGCGGAACCAGATGAGCGAGTCGCCATGTTTGCCCTGAAGACCAATATGTCCCTTGGTCGGGAGTTCGGCGAAAGGCTTCGGAAGCCAACTTGGGATGTCGCTACCATCAGGGTTTACTTTTCCGGAAGTCCATTTGCTCATATCCATCTCGGTTACCTTCTTGCCGTTTAGTATCACGGTGATGCGCTGACCGGCGCATTTGATACGCATGTGATTCCATTCTCCCGGCTTCTTTACCACCTTGTCTTGCTTGGCTCCGAGGTGACCATAGATGGCTCCACATTTTTCATAAGGTTTGCCGTTGCCCCATTTCTCGCAATGGTCGTCGGCTATCTGTACTTCCACTGAGTTGGGAATCCAGTCTTTGATGTCGGTACAATAAACAACCACACCGCTGTTGGTGCCTACGTCTGTCTTGAAATCCAAGTCCAGTTCAAAGTTCTCGTATTCGGTTTTGGTCCATATAGACTCGTCTTTTACGGCAGAGAGCACGCCGTCGGTTACGCTCCACACTTCAGGATTGTAGCTGGCATCGGAGAGGTTCTCACCAAACAAAGGTTTCCATTTGTTGCCTGCCATAGAGACACTAAGGGTAAAGCTGTTGGCAATACCCATAAACAGCACGAATAAAAATAAGATACGTTTCATCATGATTGATTTTAGATAATAATTTGAGGCTCAAAGGTAGTATCTTTGCCCGTGCCGAAAAAGGAAAACCGGGTTTTATTTACCTTTGGCGGGATAAACAAAAGATTGTAAGGAAAGAATGAAAACGATAGTAAAGATAGACCATGCAGTGCCCCGTTTGCCGCAGCTGAGCTTCGTGGAGCCGGTTGATTGGACAATTCGTGAGGGTGAACAATGGGCAGTTGTGGGGCCCAACGGAGCCGGCAAAACACTCCTTGCCGACATGATGCAACGTAAGTTTGCTTTGAAGGAGGGAGAGGTTGTTTGGAACTGTGAAGGAGGTGCCGGTTGCCCGATTAAGAGCATTGCGTTCAAGGATATTTATTCGTTGGCCGACTGCAGGAACACCTATTACCAACAACGATGGCATTCCACGGAAACGGATGATGTGCCCGTGGTGGAGGATTTGTTGAAGGAATATTCCGGGAAGGAGGATATGCATCAGATGCTGTCGTTCTTCGGGATTGCCGATTTGTTGCCCAAGAAACTCATCTTCCTTTCCAGCGGTGAATTGCGCAAATTTCTGATTGTTCGCACGCTGTTGAGCCACCCAAGGATATTGGTGCTTGATAATCCGTTCATCGGTCTCGATGCCTCCTCGCGTGGGGTGTTGGTGGACCTTTTGCAGCAGATGACAAAGCTGAAGTCGCTCCAAGTTGTTTTGTTGTTGTCTAATCCGGATGATATCCCGGAGATGGTTACGCATGTTCTCCCTCTCTACGGCAAGAAAATCCACGAGCCCAAGACTCGTGATGAGTTTATGGCAGACAAGGATTTGCAGGCGTATTTGTTCCCGGACTGCACACAGGATTTGTTGTTGCCCTCCTCTGGTAAAGAGCCTTCGGAGCATGAGGTTACGTTTCGCATGGAGCATGTTTTCATAAAGTATGGCAACAGAACAATACTGAAAGACTTGGATTGGGAGGTGAAGAATGGCGAGAAGTGGGCTTTGTTTGGCCCCAACGGCTCGGGTAAGTCCACGCTCCTGAGTTTGATTTATGCCGACAACCCGCAGTCGTATGCAAACCATTTGTTTCTCTTCGACCGTAAACGCGGGTCGGGCGAGAGTATTTGGGACATAAAGAGAAGAATCGGGTATGTGTCTCCTGAGATGCATCTCTATTACATGGAGAACGTGCCGACACTGAATATTGTTGCCTCCGGCTTCTTCGATTCCATAGGGCTGTTCCGCAAATGCACGGAAGAGCAGCAGTCCGTTGCTTTGGCATGGATGAGGGTCTTTGGCATTGAGGGGTTGAAGGAACGTTCGTTTCTTACCCTGTCGTCGGGCGAACAACGGCTGGCCCTGTTGGCACGGGCGTTTGTGAAAGACCCTGAGCTGATAATATTGGACGAGCCTTTGCATGGACTCGATATCAGCAATAAGCGAAAAGCCGCCCGTGTAATCGAGCTGTTTTGTGCCCGCAAGGGAAAGACTTTGGTCTACGTGACCCACTATCCGCATGAGTTGCCCGCATGTGTTTCGAAGCATTTCGAATTGGTCAAACACCCCGTTTCGGAATAATTAGAACGCTGGGAAAGTCCACTTTCTACCCTCGCTGAAGCTCAGCGGCACAAGAAAGTCCACTTTCCAGCTCTCCGATTTTTTCAAACTGACAGAAAGTCCACTTTCCGTTATTTCTTCAGTCGTAGAAACATCAGAAAGTCCACTTTCCAGTATTTCTTCGGTCATGGAAACGTTAGAAAGTCCACTTTCCAGCATTTCTTCGGTCGTAGAAACATCAGAAAGTCCACTTTCCAGTATTTCTTCAGTCGTGGAAACATCAGAAAGTCCACTTTCCAGCATTTTTTCAGTTATGGAAACGTTAGAAAGTGGACTTTCTTTCTTCATCGCGAGACGATGGGATTAGAAAGTGGACTTTCTTTCTTCGTCGCGAGGCGACGGGATTAGAAAGTGGACTTTTTTTCTTCGTCGTGAGGCGATGGGATTAGAAAGTAGACTTTCTTTCTTCGTCGCGAGACGATGGAATTAGAAAGTGGACTTTTTTTCTTCGTCGCGAGACGACGGGATTAGCAGAGCACTCTTTTTTCTTCATCGTGTCACGATGGAATCAGCAGAGCCCCCTTTTTTCTTCATCGTGTCGCGACGGAATCAGCAGAGCACTCTTTTTTCTTCGTCGTGTCGCGACGGAATCAGCAGAGCCCTCTTTTTTTTTCGTCGCGTCGCGATGGGATTATCAGAGCACTTTTTTTTCTTCGTCGTGTCGCGATGGAATCAGACGAGTACTCTTTTGGCAAGCACAGCGGTAAAGCAAGGCGAGGTTGAGAAGCCGAAGGAGGGCGCGAAAGAAAAAGCGCCAAAGGAAACAGCAGATTCCAATGATGCCGATGTGAAG
>CAVGKO010000094.1:0-6709 GCA_963629885.1 Anaerobutyricum sp. | reverse complement strand
TCACAGAGGCGTTCCTTCTTTCCGTATTTCTTATATACCGCCTTGTCGGGGAATGCCTTTGCCTCTTCGGGATAGCGGATATAGTCGAACTGTATGCCGTCGATATCGTAGCCACCGACCAGTTCCTTCACAAGCGAGAGGATATAATCGGATGTCTCGGGCACTCCGGGGTCGAGATACCACTCACCATTGTGATGCTTGCAGAGTTTGGGCTTGCGCTTTACGACGGAGAGCTTTCCCTGCTCTTTCACCGTCTTGTCGGTGCCCACGGGAAAGGTAACAAACCAAGCGTGGCACTCCATCCCTCTCTTATGACATTCTTCCACAGCAAAAGCCAAGGGGTCGTAGCCCGGCATCGCTCCGTATTTGCCCGAGAATGTTCTTGAGGCAGGCTCTATGGCAGAGCGATAGATAACATCGCCACGCATCCTCACCTGCAAGAACACCGTGTTGAAGTTTGCTTCAGAGAGACGGTTGAGTATATCACAAAGTTCCTGCTTCTGCGCTTCCATGGAAGCTTCCGAGGTGGCAGGTCGGTGAGGCCAGTCAAGGCCGTAGATGGTGGTAAGCCAAATGGCGCGAATCTCGTGCTTAGGCGGCTCTATGGCAGAGACCAATTCTGCCATCATCAGCCACACCGTCAACAACGTCACAAACCTCTTCATCCTCACCCAAAATCTTACTTTCCTTTCTCCAAGAGATAGCGTTCGGCTTCTATCGCTGCCTTGCAGCCACTGCCGGCAGCGGTTATTGCCTGGCGATAGCGCGGGTCGGCCACGTCACCTGCGGCAAACACTCCGGGCACATTCGTTAGAGGTGTGCCGGGAAGGGTTTTGATATATCCCACCTCATCTGTCTCTATCCATGGACGGAACACGTCGGAGTTAGGTTTGTGTCCGATGGCAAGGAAAAAGCCGTCGATGGCGATATCCACCTTTTCCTCATCAGCCTCACCCATACGTTTTACGAGATGTGCGCCTTCCACTCCACCCTCGCCAAACAGCCCGACTGCATTGTGTTCGAACAATACAGTGATATTTTCCGTGTCGAAAACTCTCTGCTGCATCACTTTTGAGGCACGAAGATAGGGCTTGCGCACAATCAGGTAGACCTGCCGGGCAAGAGCGGAGAGATAAATTGCCTCCTCGCATGCCGTGTCGCCCCCACCAACCACAGCCACCACCTTGCGGCGATAGAAAAAGCCGTCGCAGGTAGCGCAAGCCGAGACTCCCATCCCGGCATATTTCTTTTCGTCGGGGAGACCAAGATATTTGGCTGTTGCACCGGTGGCAATGATAACGGTCTCTGCCTCTATCACCTTCTCACCGTCTATCGTAACCTTGTGCGGCGATGCAGAGAAATCCACAGAGGTGGCAATGCCGCCGCGAAGGTCTGCGCCAAAGCGCCCTGCTTGCCTACGAAGGTCGTCCATCAGCTTTGGACCTTCAACGCCCTCGGGATAGCCCGGAAAATTCTCCACCTCGGTTGTTATTGTAAGCTGTCCGCCCGGCTGCAAGCCCTCATACAATACGGGTGAGAGGTTGGCACGCGAGGCATATATCGCCGCAGTATATCCGGCGGGACCGGAACCTATGATGAGGCAACGGACCTTTTCGTTTTCCATATCGTTCATAGTTTAATATTGTTGCAATCTCATTGTGTATTTCTTTTCCTCTACCTCAGCGGAGGTCTATCACCTCGGCATCCGGGTAATCTTTCTTGTTGAACACGAAACAATCGTCCGGTTGGTTCATTCCCGTCTTGATGCCGCTGATGTTTATCGTGGTAGTCACGCCGTTCTTTGCTTCCACCCTAATCTTCACGGGGAACGACGATGTTTTCTCTATCTGAAGCTCGGCTCTTTGGATATCGCTCTTTTTCTTGGGAAGGAGCTCGATGTCGTATGCCGTCTTGCCACTCCGGGCTGTGCTCTCGCCGATGAAGTTTGCTGTGAAGCCCTTCTTGTAGGTCTTCAGCAGCAATGCCGGATTGGTAAACTGAAGCTCGTCGGCGGAAGGTGTGGTAACGTTGACTTCCTCATTACGCTCAACGTACGACCACTGCGTTTCGCCATCGAACCATGTTGTTGCATCGGGGGTGACCAAAACGAACTTGTCGCCCCTCATCTGGATGGTTCCTTCGAAGCTCTCGGATGCCTTCTGCGCATCCGAACGGGTGTGCACGGCATAGGAGGCAGATATCCCGTTCGATTTTTCGTATGCCGAGGCCGCCTTGTCCAAAATAGAGGCGGCATTCTGCGCATTCATCGTGGCAGAGATTCCGCATATCAGGCATACCGACCACATGATAAGAGCAGCCTTCCTCAGAATCTCACTTGTTTGTTTTCTTTTCATACGGAGTGATTTATTTCAACGCACCGAGCAGCTGTTCCAGGTTGTATTCGTCTTGTATCAACACCTGGCGAGCCTTGCTGCCTTCAAAGGGACCAACAATACCCGCTGCCTCCAGCTGGTCCATCAAACGGCCCGCACGGTTGTAGCCTATCGAGAACTTACGTTGGATAAGCGAAGTTGAGCCTTGCTGCTGAATAACAATAAGGCGGGCAGCCTCGTCGAACAAGGGGTCGCGCTCCGAGAGGTCCACTGCTCCCGGGCTTTTGTCGTCGCCACCCTCGCCAACATATTCGGGCAACTCATAAGCCGTTGCATAGCCCGGCTGAGAAGATATGTAGTCCACAATCTGCTCCACCTCGGGGGTATCCACAAAGGCACACTGCACGCGCTGGGGATTGCCGCCTTGGGAGAACAAGAGGTCGCCTCGACCTATCAGCTGATTGGCTCCCGGTGCATCGAGGATGGTTCGCGAGTCAACCATCTGCATCACGCGGAACGCCATTCTTGCAGGGAAGTTGGCTTTGATTATACCTGTGATGATATTGGTTGATGGGCGCTGCGTGGCTATTATCATATGGATACCCACGGCGCGAGCCTTCTGAGCTATACGTGCGATAGGCAACTCAATCTCCTTGCCTGCCTGCATTATCAAGTCACCAAACTCATCGATGATAACCACTATGAAAGGCATGAACCTATGACCTTTCTCCGGGTTGAGATGACGGGCAATAAACTTGGCATTATATTCCTTGAGGTTGCGCACATGTGCTTTGGTAAGCAACTCATAGCGGTCGTCCATCTCTTTGCAGACGGAATTGAGCGTCATGATGACTTTCGTGCAGTCGGTAATGACAGCCTTGTCGGCATCAGGCAGTTTGGCAAGGTAGTGACGCTCCAAATCGGCGTATATGCTAAACTCAACCATCTTGGGGTCCACCAAAACAAACTTCAGCTCCGAGGGATGTTTCTTATAGAGCAGTGAAGTGATGATGGCGTTCAGTCCAACCGACTTTCCCTGACCCGTGGCACCTGCCACCAAGAGGTGAGGCATCTTGCAGAGGTCGAACATGAAAATCTCGTTCGTTATTGTCTTTCCCAAAGCCACCGGGAGGTCGTAGGTCGACTCTTGGAACTTACGGGAGGCAATGACCGACTGCATCGGCACTATCTGCGGGTCTTTGTTGGGCACCTCGATACCTATCGTGCCCTTGCCCGGAATGGGGGCGATGATACGGATTCCGAGAGCCGAGAGGCTGAGGGCTATATCGCCCTCCAAGCTTTTGATTTTGGAAATGCGGACACCCGCATCCGGTATCACTTCGTAGAGCGTGATGGTGGGACCTACCGTTGCGCGGATGGAGGCGATGGTGATGCCAAAGCTCTCCAAGGTGTCTTTTATTTTCTTCTGGTTTTCTTTCTGTTCGTCCATATCGACCATGTGGTCGCTCACATCGTATTTCTTCAACAGCTCAATAGGCGGATTGCGGAACGACGACAAATCCAGCTTCGGGTCGTATTCTCCAAGGTTGGAAGCATCGTATACTTCCTCATCGCCCTGAGGCACCTCAACGGTGAATTCGGGGTCGTCTGCCACGTCTTCCGCCGGCTCACCACCCGGTTCCACGTCCAAAGACTCTTCTTCGCCGGTATTATCATCCACATATTCTTCTTCCTCCTCGGGCACCGTCACCACAAAGTCTTCGCCTTCGCCATCTTCGTCCTCTTCGCCACTTCCAGGCTGTTCCTCTTCCGAAGGTATCTCTTCCTGCTCTTCCGGCGGCCCAAAAATCTGCTGACCCCGGCTTTTCTTGTCTTCCATGTATGCCACACTTTCTTTCTTCTCTCTCTTCAAACGTTTCATCCATCCCAAAGACAGCAGAGAGCGAAGCATCGGGATTGTTCTTTGTGTGGTAAATATCGCGATGATGAGAAACGAGCCCAAGAGCAATAGAATGGTTCCGGGGATACCTACATTGGTAATCAGTTTCTCCGAGATGTAGTAGCCATGCTGACCTCCGAGGTAGATAAATGTGTCTTCGTAGCCCGAGATGAACACGAAAGCAAAGAACACCGAGCCCCAAACCAAAAGGGAGGCGCAAAACAAGAACCTATTGAACAGCGAAACGCGGCGCAGGTTCATCAGCTTGACGCCCCACGAGCCCGTGAAAAACAATATCATGAACGATGATATCCCAAACCAGCGGTTGAGCAGCAAATCTGCTATGAAAGCACCTCTAACACCCGTCCAGTTGCCTACCGACCCGCGGTTTCTCAACAAATCGGCAACGGGAACATTCTCCACCTTGCTTTGGTCGGCACTGCCGGTGAAGAAGAAAGATATCAATGCCAAGCCGACATATATAGTGAGTATCTCGATTATCAATCCGGTGATGAAACGGGTTCGTTCGTTGGTCAAGAATGTTTTCAGAGCGGCAAACCAACCCTGCCCCTTCACTTTGTTTTGTTTCGCTGTAGTCTTTGCCATACGTACTGTTTGATTGTAGCACCGCAAATATACGAATTTGTGTGTTCGTATGCCAACAGCCCCCACAACATGCCATGAGTGCAAAAAGCCCCGACAAACGCTATGGCTTGCCGAGGCTTCTTGGGGGTTATACTCACAAATTACTTCACGATTGCTTTCACTGCGGGTTCGCCTTCAACTATTACGAGCACAATGCCTGCGGGGGCTGCTATCCGGAGTTCGTCGCCGGAAGCAAACGCTGTGGCAACCTTTTGGCCAAGGACGTTGGAGATTGTTACCTTCTTCCCTTCGGCACCCTTAACCACTACGAAGCCTTCGCCGGCGATGACCTTAACACCTTCGGCAGAGATTTCTTCATTGGCTGTTGCTACTACGTCGGTTTTCCGGGCGTTGAAGACTACTGCCTTCTCCTTATCGCCGGTCAATACCGGCACGCCGTTGTTTATCCATACGTAGCCGTCGGCATTTTGGATATAGAAGTCGGCATCGGGGTTCTTCTCAACCTTATCCGTAAGTTCGAAGGCAAAGGTTGCCTTGCTCAAATCTTTCGTCAAAGCGATGGTGTCTTTCGCCGTTGCCAAAGAATCCTTAGAGATAACCAAAGAGTCGCCCATGTGCTTGGCATCAACGAAGGCAAGACGGGTGTAGCCATTATACTTGGCAGCCTTGCGGGCTGTGGAGTCTGAGAGAGACACCAAATAGCGTCCGCTCAAAGTATCTGCCTCAGCCATCACATCCACCACCATCAAGTAGGTAGGCATAATAACAGAGTCAGCCACGCAAGCCGGGTCAACAAATATGGATGCGTTGCGCGTCATATCGTTCTTGTTGTAGATACCGAGATAACCAAGACCGTCGGGTTCAATGCCCGCTACGATATTTCCTGAGTTCTCATACAAGTAACGGTTTGGCTCGTTGACCTTATAGAACTCCACGTAAGCAGTGTCTTGGTAGGTGAGACCATCGCTAATGGTCTTGCCGAAGCGACGATAAATGTCGTAGGTCTCAACAGAGATGGCGAACATTGAAGTACGCACCTCGGTAATCGGTTCCTTGAGGAGCCTAAGAGTGTTGTCGTCTACAGATGCCTTGCCGCTTCTGTCGGACTCAACGAGGGTGTACCACTTGTTGATGCTGTCGCCTTCCACCTTCATTTCCCGGAGGCAGAACCTGGCGGCGTCGGCAGAGTCTTTCGTGACTACGTACTTGCCGTTATTCATGGTTACGTAGTATGTGCTGTCCTTGATTTCGGTAGAAAGAGTGTAGATGGACTTTGTCAAAACCGTGCTCTTGCCCGGGACGGACGGTGCACCGTAAGTGGTGTCTTTGGCCATCAAAGCGAACTCAGCGCTTCCGCCTTCGGGGTCAACGAAGAGAACACCATTGTTATCAATATTCAGCTTCTTGGAGTTATCCAAACCATTATAGTATGAGAAGCGGTAGCGGCTTACGGGGTTGAACACCGAGTCGCAAGCAAACTCACCCAACGTAGCACTGTTCTTGTAAAGGGAGTCGAGAGGAGTAAGCATCAGTGTGTCGCCTCTCGGGATGGTTACGTAGCTATCAATGTCAGCCTTCAGCGCGCTGCCCTTATAGAGCTTCACGCCATTGATAGGAACCCCGCCAACCACCAATGTGTCGGCAGTCTCGCGGTTCAAGATTGTCACCGTGCTGTCCTTGGCATCAGTAAAGAGAGCCCATTGATTCTCCGCATGGTTGTTTGCTTCAAACTCTGTGAGGTCTTTCATTCCGTAGGCGGTGTAGTACTTACCGTTATCGTTGGCACGACTTGCCTCGTTGGATACGTAGCGGATAAGATACAAATCGCTCTCGGTCTCCGCCTTGGTGTAGCTCTCGCCGGCGTCGCTTG
>CAVGKO010000093.1:0-6813 GCA_963629885.1 Anaerobutyricum sp. | reverse complement strand
ACTCCCATGTGGGCGGACACACAAAAGGCTGTTCAAACATTATCCGAACAGCCTCTTTTTCTTTTTATCTGCTACGCGATTATCTCAGCGCAACAAACAATTCACCGTCAACTTCCTCGAAAGACAGCTTACCTTCTTTTGCCAACCAGCCAAAAGCGGCATACATGTCTTTTTCTGTTTTGATTTTCGTTGCTTTCTTCAGTGCCTTTGCGCTCATCTTTCCACCTTCGTTCAAGGCTCTCCAAACGATGCCGGCATTTGTTCCAATCAATTCAATCATTTTGTTTATCGTTTTGTTAAGTTATTAACGGGGGCAAATTTAGATATTAATCGATTTGTGTATCTGAAAAACATAATTTTTTGCACAAAAAATCTGCCCCGGCTATAGGGATATTTTCGTCCGGTCCTCGGGGGTTATCTCCTCTATTTCGAAGTCTGTGCCCGAGGCATATCTACGAAGGAGCCCCACGCCATAAGCCATGGCATCACGAAGGCCACTTTCGCCCGAGTATCCGTTGATAATCATCAGCAGTCTTTCCGTGTGCAGCTCAATCTTGGTTCGTTCCTCATCGCTGGTGGGAGTGCCCACACCGCCTTGATTGTCGCGATAGACGGGTAGACCTTCTATATTCAGTTCACCGCGTCCGATGCCATGATAGAGCTCGCCTTCCCTGCCCACGCCGAGCAGCAAATCCCCGTCGATTTTATCCACGTCGAAGCCTCCGATGGAGTATCCGCTTTGGATGGAGAGAAGATTGATGACATCCACCAAGGTATCTATCTTGTATAGTGGCAACCCACGAAGGATACGCCTACGAAGGGCTTCTGCCGACGGGCGATAGCGGTTAGGGTCTTTCCCCAAGCGTTTGTAGGCTTGCCGGGTTGCCTGTATGGGTGGGAATTTGTTTATCTCTTCTATCTTGCAGGAGGAGAGTATCGAGGCTTCCTCCTTAGCTATATCCTCCCACAGTTGTTCATCGGAGGGAGTGTTCACCACCCGGCACTGCACGGCCATGAGGTGAAGCTCCGGGCAAGCCTTTGCTATTTCGTCCGAGATGGAGATACGTATCATACGTCAGTTTTGTTGTTCTTCGTCGTCCCAGTCGTATTCCTCGTAGTCTTCGTCCGAGTCATCCTCGTCCACGGGGAAGACAAAATCATCGTCGTCGTCATCCAGAGGAATGGCATTGACATCGATATTCTGATGGACTATATCTTCAACCTGATGGAATGTTTCCTTATTCAGTTCCTTCCACAGCAGGTCTTTCAACTCCATGATGCCTTGTCCGGTTACCGAGGAGATGAATACGTGGGGTACATCTTCGGGGAGGTCTTCGGGGAGGTCTTCCGAGAGTGCTTCAATAAGTTCGTCGTCGAGCATATCGCTCTTGGTGATGGCCAGCACGCGGCTCTTGCCCATCAGCTCGGGATTATATTTCACCAACTCGTTGTGGAGTATACCATACTCTTTCTTTATGTCGTCCGAATCTGCCGGAATCATAAACAAGAGCAACGAGTTTCGCTCGATATGACGAAGGAATCGCAACCCGAGGCCTTTCCCTTCGCTGGCACCCTCAATGATGCCGGGGATATCGGCCATCACAAATGAACGGTGGTCGCGATATTCCACGATGCCGAGGTTGGGCTCCAAGGTGGTGAAGGGATAGTTGGCTATTTTGGGCTTGGCAGCCGACACCACCGAGAGCAACGTAGACTTACCTGCATTGGGGAAGCCCACCAAGCCGACGTCGGCAAGAAGCTTCAGCTGGAGTATCACCTTACGTTCCTGCGCCGGCTCTCCCGGCTGCGAATAGCGCGGAGCCTGGTTGGTGGCTGTTCTGAAATGCCAGTTACCCAATCCGCCCCGTCCGCCTTTCAGCAGCATCACTTCCTGACCATCTTCGGTGACGTCGCAGATATACTCGCCTGTCTCGGCATCGTATACCACGGTTCCGCAAGGCACCTCTATCACCTTGTCTTCGCCGTCTTTCCCGAAGCTGCGTTTGGCACCTCCGCCCTCGCCGTTGGTTGCCATGATATGACGTTCGAACTTGAGGTGGAGCAGCGTCCAATAGTTGCGGTTGCCACGAAGATATACATGGCCTCCTCTCCCTCCGTCGCCTCCGTCGGGACCACCCTTGGGGATATACTTCTCGCGACGGAAATGGGACGACCCTCTCCCGCCTTTCCCCGAGCGGCAATAAATCTTTACGTAATCTACAAAGTTGGATTCAGCCATATTCTTCTTTCCTCTCTTATTTTACTTTGTCAACGGCTTCTTTGATGCGGCCGAAGATTTCATCTATGGTACCCATGCCTTGGATAGCCACGTGCTTGCCTTCGCCGATGTAGTAGTCTGCCAAGGGAGCTGTCTGAGTGTGGTAGACCTCCAGGCGCGATTTGATGGTATCAAGATTGTCGTCGGAGCGGCCCGATACTTTTCCGCGTTCTATAAGGCGTTTTATCAGTTCGTCTTCGTCGACCTGAAGATTAAGCATGATGGACACATCCGTGCCACGCTGGTTAAGCATTTCCTTCAGGGCTTTGGCCTGCGGGATGGTACGGGGGAAGCCGTCGAAGATAACGCCCTTGGAGCCTTTCTTGCTATCCAGCACCTTTGCCAGCATGTCGACAATCAGTTCGTCGGGCACAAGCTGACCCTTCTCGATGTAGTCTTTTGCAATCTTGCCCAACTCGGTTTCGCCTTTCATCTCGGCACGCAGCACGTCACCCGTTGAAATGTGGTCCAACCCATACTCTTTGATGATTAACTCACTCTGTGTTCCCTTACCTGACCCGGGAGCACCAAAAATTACAATGTTCAACATATTCGTTTCTTTAATATATACCTTTCAATTGTTGTCTGTCACACGGTAGATATCCCGATAGGTACGTCCCAACCCGTCGTAGTCCAGCCCGTAGCCCACAATAAACTCGGTGGGAATCTCCAACCCTACGTAGTCGGGCTTCAAGTCGCATCTCAGCGAATCGGGTTTGAAGAGCATCGAAGCCATACGCACGGAGGCAGCCCCCTCACCAAGGAGTTTGTCTCTTACATATTGCATGGTGTAGCCCGTGTCGATGATATCGTCGAGCAGGATGACCGTCCTTCCCTTCACGTCGGCCTGCACGGGTATCACCTCGCGGATGCATCCGGTAGTGGAGGTGCCGCAATAGGAGGAGTAGCGGGCAAAGGTTATCTCGCAGTTGGCATCCATCTGCTTCATCAGCTCGGCGGCAAACATAAACGCCCCGTTGAGCATAGCCACGAAAAGGGGGTTGGCGTCTCCCACATCAGCCTTAATCTTCTGCGCCATCTTCGCAATGGCGGCATTGATATCTTTTTCCGGGATGAAGAGTTCGAATTCCCTGTCTTTTAATCGGATTTTATCCATAACGGTCGCTTTGTTTTTCCGAGGGACCAAAGGTACGACATTTTCGAGGAAAACGGCAAACCAAGGAAAGTGGGGCTTTCGCACGCCTCGGGGGTCTCATTTGTTAAGTTTATTATAATTTTGCGAGCAGAAAACAATCGGAATACCATACACATTATGATAAAGATATTTGCTACCGAAAAGGTAAAAGAGCTCGACCAGTATACCATCGACAACGAGCCTATAAGTTCCATCGACTTGGTGGAGCGTGCTTCAAGGGCGTTTGTGCAGGAGTTCTGCCATCATTATTCCAAGCTCTCGCGCATCGTCATCTTTGCCGGACAGGGCAACAACGGTGCCGACGCGCTTGCCATTGCCCGCCTGCTGAGGGACGAGAGTTATAAGGTGGAGACCTACCTCTTCAACCCCAGCGAGCATCTCTCCATTGATTGCGAGACCAACAAGCAGAGGTTGATGGAGACAGAGAACGTGGAGTTCACCGAGGTGGTGGCCGACTTTGAGCCGCCCACGCTGACGGAGCACGACGTGGTGATTGACGGCTTGTTTGGCTCGGGGCTCAACCGCCCCTTGACGGGAGGGTTTGCTGCCATGGTGAAATATATCAACCAATCAGAGGCAACTGTTGTGGCCATCGACATCCCCTCGGGGTTGTTTGGCGAAGACAACCAAAACAACGACCCTGAGGCCATCATACGTGCCGACGAGACACTGACGTTTGGTTTCCCCAAGCTGTCGTTCTTCTTCCCCGAGAACGCCGAGTATGTGGGGAGATGGAAGGTGTTGGAGATAGGCACTCACCCGGATATTGTAAGCAGTACCCCCACGCCGTATGTGATGATGGAAGAGGACGACATAGCCGGAGTGTTTCAGCCTCGCGAGAGGTTTGCGCATAAGGGGACGTTTGGTCACGCTCTGCTCATTGCCGGCAGCAAGGGCAAGATGGGTGCGGCTATCCTGGCGGGGCACTCGTGCCTTAGGAGCGGATGCGGACTGCTCACCATACATATCCCGCAGCGCGGAGAGGTGATGATGCAGACAGCCTTTCCCGAGGCAATGGTGAGCTTCGACCAGCATGCGGATTATTTCTCCTCCGTGCCCGAGATATCACACTACTCAGCCATAGGCATAGGTCCGGGCTTGGGGCAGCACTTCGAGTCGGCTGTGGCCCTCGAGAGGTTGCTGCAAACCATAGGTAAGCCCCTTGTGATAGATGCCGACGCGCTCAACCTCATTGCCTCGAACAACGATTTACTTAAGCTCATACCCCCGCATAGCATCCTCACCCCTCACCCCAAGGAGTTCGACCGTCTTGCGGGAGAGAGCCCATGCATGGCCGAGCGCCTAAAGAAAGCCAGAGAGTTTGCCTCGAGCCATGAGGTGCTCATAGTGCTCAAAGGCGCCTTTACGGCAACCTGCACGCCCGAGGGGAGAGTCTACTTCAACAGCACAGGGAACCCCGGCATGGCTACGGCAGGCAGCGGGGACGTCCTTACGGGCATAATCCTCAGTCTCCTTGCCCAGGGAGCAGAGCCCGAGGCGGCAGCCGTCATCGGGGTGTATCTCCATGGCATGGCAGGCGACTTGGCAGCAGCCTTCCGTTCGGAGGAGAGCATGATTGCCGGCGACATCACCGAGATGCTGGGAAAAGCGTTCAAACAAATCCGATAATACCAATGATATGAAACAATACAACTTTGACGAGGTAATAGACCGCCGTGGCACCAACTCCTTCAAGTACGATAATCTGAAAGAATTGTGCGGCAGGGAGGACGTCATTCCCCTTTGGGTTGCCGACATGGATTTCCGCACTCCGGACTTCATCATCGATGCCCTCAAGAAGAGGCTCGAGCACGGCATCTTGGGCTACACCTTTGCACCGGACTCCTACTATAACAGCATCATCGACTGGGTGCACTACAAATACAATTGGGCAATCCAAAAGGAATGGCTCAGCTATATCCCGGGGATTGTGAAGGGCATCGGGTTTGCCATCCGCTGCTTCACCCGCCCGGGCGACAAGGTGATAATACAGCCGCCCGTCTACCATCCTTTCCGCATCGTGCCCGAGAGCATGGGCCGCGAGGTGGTGTATAACCCTCTCCGCATGGTTGACGGAGTGTATGAGATGGACTTCGAGCAGTTGGAGAGCATCATCGACGATAAGTGCCGGGTGTTTATCCTATGCAACCCCCACAACCCCGGCGGCATTGTATGGAGGAAGGAGACACTCCTTAGGTTGGCGGATATATGTGCGAAGCATCATCTGCTTGTCATCTCCGACGAGATACATGCCGAGATGGCTTATCCGCAGTACACGCACCATCCTTTTGCCACCGTCTCTGAGGCGGCTCAAGAGAACAGCATCACGTTTATGGCACCCAGCAAGACATTCAATATCCCCGGAATAGTCACCTCCTACTCCATCATCCCCAACGACGGGATAAGCAAGACGTTCTACGACTTCCTTGAGGCAGGCGAGCTGGGCGACGGCACTATCTTTGCCTACACGGCAACCGAGGCGGCATACACCTACGGAGCAGAATGGCTGCAGCAGATGCGCATGTATGTCATCAGCAATGTGCGTTTCGTTGACGACTTCCTTAAGAGGGAACTGCCACAAATAAAGGCATACCTCCCGCAGGCATCCTTCCTTGTGTGGCTGGACTGTCGCGACATGGGATTGAGTCAGGAAGAACTTGTCAGATTGTTTGTGGATAAGGCGGGACTGCTGCTCAACGACGGCAGTATGTTTGGTCCCGGTGGCGAGGGTCATATGCGCCTCAACGTGGGTTGCCCCCGTTCCGTGCTTGCCTCAGCCCTCGAGGCACTGAAGAAAGCCGTTAAAGGTTAGCCTCCCTCGTTTCTGCCATCCCCCGAGGCCACGTTCTCAGGAATGACATGTAGGCGGGGCGACGTGATGTTTGTCGGGGCTCCGCTTTTTTTCAGGTGTTAGGTGTTGGGTGTTGGGTGATGGCTTCGCCGGTGCCAGGGTGTTGGGTGTTGGGTGGGGGCTTTCAATCCACGCACGTTTGTTCTCCGTCTGAATCCGTCTAAGTTCCGCGGATTTTATACGGATTAAGACGGAATCCACCCAACACCCAACACCCAACACCCAACACCCAACACCCAACACCATTCACCCGCCCCTTCGCAACTGTCATTCCAAACTTGATTTGGAATCTCATACTATCCCAAAGGTTACTGCCACGATGGATAACAAAGCATAGCCGCCCCTTATTGCCCATACGTTCCCTACATCCAAAGAATGCTTGCAAAGTTTAGTATGAGATTCCGGGTCGTTGCCCGGAATGACATGTAGGCGGGGCGGCGTTTGTAGGTAACTGTTGCGGTTTCTTGGCTCATGCAGTCTGCATGAAGCAAGAAACGCTGTATCCGCCGTCCGTGCAGTCTGCATGGA
>CAVGKO010000092.1:0-6838 GCA_963629885.1 Anaerobutyricum sp. | reverse complement strand
CTATAATAGAGCTCCTCGTCGAGGGTGAAATACTCAGCCAGCAGGTCCTTCACCACCCGCCATTGGTCGAGGCGGAAGTTGTCTATCAAGATGAAGAACACCTTCTCGCCCTCATCCAGCAGAGGGAACACCTTCTTCTTAAACAAGTCGGGACTCATCAAGGGGCGCTCCGCGGGGTTTTGTATCCAGCCCTCGTAGTTCTTCTTCACAAACTTACCGAAAGCATTGTTGGCCTCCTCCTTCTGCATACGAAGCATATCGCTCATCGGCACCTGGCTGCTCTCGAGCTCAATCTCCCAATAGACCAACTTCTTGTATAGCTCCTTCCAATCGTCTACGGTAAGCGAGTCGTTGATTTGCATGCTTATGTGAGCAAACTCCTGACGATAGCCGTCCATAGTGGTCGCCGAAATGATGTCGTTCTTGTGTATGTTCTTCTTGATGGACAAAAGCAGCTGGTTTGGGTTCACCGGTTTGATGAGGTAGTCGGCAATCTTGTTGCCTATGGCTTGGTTCATTATGCTCTCCTCCTCGCTCTTGGTGACCATAACGATGGGGACTTCCGGATTGATTTCCTTGATTTGCGACAGAGTCTCCAAGCCGGTCAAGCCCGGCATGTTCTCGTCCAAGAAGATGATATCGAACGCCTGCTCCCTGCAACAGTCAATGGCATCCTGCCCGCTGATAACCGGAGTCACTTCATATCCCTTGTCCTGAAGAAACAGAATGTGAGGTTTCAACAAATCTATCTCATCGTCTGCCCAAAGCACTTTATCTTTCCTTGCTGCCATATGCCTTTCCTTATATATTATACCCACAAATGTATCGGATTTGTCGATAAGATAGTGGCGTTGGTCCCGAGATTCATGTATTCTTTCTTGTTTTTTGTGCGTTTTCGGATAAAAAACGATATGTTTGCAAAGACATGTATTCAGTAATACTAAACACGCAAACTATGAAAACAAAAGGCTTATTATCCTTCGTTCTGTTGCTGGGATTGTTGTTCACCGCCCAGGCAGCGGACCACGTGAAGGGCAACGGGAAACTGTCGACCAAGAAAATCACCCTCGGCGACTACAACATCATCAAGATTGACGGCGTTATCGATTTCAACTACGAGCAATCGGATGCGGCACCTTATATCGAGGTCACAGTAGACGAGAACCTCCACGAATACGTCAATGTAGACATCAAGGACAGGGAACTTTCGGTGGGTTTCGACAAGAATGTGAAAGTGGACCACTACACTAAGTTTATCGTAAAGACAAACTCCAAATGGCTGAAGGGCGTGAAAGCCGCCGGCAATGCCAACTTCATGGCCAATAGTTCGATTAGCGGCGACGAGCTGAAGATTGACGCCAACTCCAACTGCCTGGTGCAGCTGAAGGAGCCGGTGAAGATGAGTAAGGTGGACTTGAACGTGTCCGGGAGCGCCAATATGGTGGTAAACGAAGTGCACACCGACAAGATAGAATGTAGCATCACCGGCTCGGGCACCATCAACCTTAAGAACGGCGATGCCAAGGAAGGCGAATATGCTATTGCCAGCAGCGGAGAGATTATGGCTCTCGGCGTTGCCGTACCCGAGCTTAGCTGTAAGCTTACGGGCAACGGCTCGATGGAAGTACACGCCACCAACAACCTCAAGGTAAACATCGTGGGCAAAGGCACAATCCGCTACAAGGGACCGACAGCCGTGCAGCAGAAAGTCATTGGCAAGGGCTCTGTGGTGGAGGTTAAATAATCCCGCCCGCCATAGCTAAGGCACAACCCCTCTTGATGGATGTTGTGCCTTAGTTGTCTTAAAGAAGTCGCACAACATCACCCATACAACCATGAAGACAGCCGAACAAATACTCAAATCATATTTTGGTTACGATTCTTTCCGCCCAAAGCAGAAAGAGATAGTGCAAAACGTAATAGAAGGCAACGACTCTCTTGTGCTGATGCCCACCGGCGGAGGGAAATCCATTTGTTTTCAGGTGCCGGCTCTGATGATGGACGGCATAGCCATCGTGATATCTCCACTCATATCGCTGATGAAGGACCAGGTGGATGCCTTATGTGCCAACGGTATTCCTGCGGCAGCGCTCAACAGTGCGAGCGACGAGGCAGTGAAACAACATATCAAGAGCGAATGCGAACAAGGGTTGATTAAGTTGCTGTATCTGTCCCCCGAGCGTCTTTTCATGGAAATCCCGTGGATGTTGCAAGGCTTGAAGATTTCGCTCTTTGCCATTGATGAGGCTCATTGCATCTCTGCATGGGGGCACGACTTCCGTCCGGAGTATATCCGTCTGGGAGTGTTGCGCGAGCTGTTCCCCTCCACCCCTATCATTGCACTGACGGCAACGGCGGACAAGACTACGCAAGAGGATATCCTCGAGAAGCTGAACCTAAGAGACCCGCAGGTGTTCATCAGCTCGTTCGACAGGCCCAACCTCAGCTTGAGCGTAAACCGGGGGTATTCTGCCAAAGACAAGCTGCGTGCCATCATGAACATAATAGAACGTCACCCCAACGAGAGCGGCATCATCTATTGTCTTGCCCGCAAGACCACGGAAAAGCTTGCCGAGAAGCTACGGGAGAAGGGGGTGTCGGTGGACGTCTATCACGCCGGACTGAACATGAAGGACAGAAACAGAATTCAGCAGGACTTCCTCAGAGACCGGATAAGCATCGTGGTAGCCACCATTGCTTTCGGCATGGGCATAGACAAGAGCAATGTGCGCTTCGTTATCCATTACAATCTGCCCAAGAGCATCGAGAGCTTCTATCAGGAGATAGGCCGCGGAGGGCGCGACGGACTCCCAACCGAGACGGTGCTGTTCTACAACCTACAGGACTTGATTACCATAAGGAAGTTTACCGACGATAGCGGGCAACCGGAAATCAACAACGAGAAGCTTAACCGCATGAAGGAATATGCGGAATCGCAGGTGTGTCGCCGACGTATCCTTTTGAACTACTTCAGCGAGACAACCGAATGTGATTGCGGCAACTGCGACGTCTGCAAAACGCCGCCCCAACATTTCGACGGGACGGAGCTGGCGCAAAAGGCACTGTCTGCCATAATGCGCACCGACGAGCAGGTTGGCTTTACAACAACAATCGATATCCTCAAAGGCACACATTCACCCGATGTGATGTTGAAGGGCTATCACTCTCTGAAGACTTTCGGCAAGGGAGGGGATGTTTCTTTCCGCGACTGGCAAGACTATCTGCTGCAGATGCTGCAGATGGGGCTTATCGAGATAGCATATAAGGAAGAGCGGCATCTGAAGGTCACCGACCTGGGGAAAGACGTATTGTTTGGACGGAAGAAGATTGAGCTGGCAGTTATTGTGCGCGAAGATTTGCAGGTGAAGAAGGGGCGTAAGAAACGTGCCGTACAAAAGGAAGCGGCAATAATGAGTGAGGAGAAGAGCGAAGATAAGGTTCTCTTTGAGAGGTTGCGCGAACTGCGGCTGAAGATTGCCAACGCCAACAACTGGCCCGCCTACATTGTGATGTCCGACAAATCGCTTCATGCTCTTGCCAAAGAACAGCCCACCACGCTCTACGACTTTGGCAACATCTACGGCATCGGAGAGCATAAACGCGACTCCTACGGCGAACAGTTTATAACCCTCATCAAAGAATACCACCAAAACAAAGACGCAACCACACCCAACAAGGCACCATCTCACATGGAGGAGCAAAAGCAACTACATGCGAAAGCTTATGCTCCATGGACAACAGATGAAGACGCCCGACTGAAGCAACTTTATTTGGAAGGGAAACGCATTGGAGAACTAATGCAGATTTTTGAAAGGAACGAGGGCGCGATACGCTCCCGATTAAAAAAGTTGGAGCTATAGCCACCCCTCTTTCTTATACCATTCGATGCTTTCCTTGAGGCCTCTGCGCAGGGGGTATTCCGCCTTGAAGCCTATCTCGTTTTGAATCGGCGCGACGTCGCAAATCCAGTTGCGCTGCTTTAGGATGATGTATTTATCCGTGTTGAGCGTCATGCCCTTCCTAAGCAGCTTGCCAATCCATTCCGAGATGAGACACACCACATGCACCAAGCATAGCGGGATGCGGGCATGCAATACGTGCTTCTTGCCCAGCAGCTCTTGTATCAAATGGCCGAAAGCCTCGTCGGTATACACGTCCCCGTCAGCCACGAAATAGTGCCTATTGTGCGCCGCCTCGTTCTCCAGCGCAAGGAAGGCAGCCCGCGCAAGGTCCTTCACATATATGAATGTAATGCGCTGAGGAGTGCATCCCACGGTAAAGTCGAGCCCCGAGTCGACGCTCTTGATTTGCATGAAATAGTCCTTCTCGCCCGGGCCATACACGCCGGTTGGGCAGAGGATGACATACGGGAAGTAGGTCTGCCGGCGAAGATATTTCTCTGCCTTGAGCTTGCTCTTGCCATAGGCAGTGTTGGGATGCTGGGGGTCGTCGGAGTGGATGGGGCGAAAGGTCTTTTCGTCACCCATGCCGTAGCTGCTGAGGCTGCTCATGAGAATGAACTTCTTTGGCCGCATGTCGGCAGCCGCCAGGGCCTCTATGAGGTTGTGAGTGTTTTTGGCGTTGACGCGCAGGAAGGCCTTCTTGTCTTGTGTCTTGGTCAGCCCGGCGTTGTGGATAACATAGTCCCACCTGCCGTTCTCGCAGCGAAACGCAGCCAACTGGTTTCGCAGCGCCGCAGGGTCGTTATACTTAAGGTCGATGAAATGTATCCGTTCGTCCTTTAGGTGCTTCTTGCTGCTTGTGGCACGCACCCCTGCCCATGTCTCATACCCTCGGCGCAAGGCTTCTTCCACCAAGAACCCCCCGATAAATCCACTCGCTCCCGTAATCAGTATTCTCATATCCTAATCGTCGTTTTTATTCCTTAGGTAGAAGGTGTAGTAATACCATAGCAATCCAATCCAGTTGAGGCAGACGATAATCAGCATCCATACTATTTTCTGCCCGCGAGAGATGAAGGGGTTCTGCGAAACGGCCTTGCAACCAAACAAGACGATGGCAATGCTGAGGATAACCCCGATTTCCGGCAGAGATATTAAGCAAAGCGTGTGTGACATGAGGGAATGTTTTAATGTTCGTGTGTTTTCAATACGCGGTGCGGCAGGTTGCCGTGCCCAAGCAGTTCAATGGGACAGGCATATTTCTCGCCGAGCCATTCTGCCGACACATCCGCACCGGAATGATAGTGGAGAGTCTCGTTTACGCAGGCTATGTTTTTCACCATCTTGAGCACCGTGCCTACGTCGTGCGACACAATGATTACGGCGCTCTCCTTGTTTATCTCCTCCAACAGCTGATAGAAGAGCGACTCAAAGCGTTTGTCTACGTAAGAGTTGGGCTCGTCAAGAATCAGCAGCCGGGGGCGAGACACCACCGAGCGCCCCAAGAGCACCCTCTGCAGCTGTCCTCCCGAGAGCTCGCCTATCGGACGCTCCCGCAAATCCTCCAGCCCCATTTGGTGGAGCACCTCATCGATGCGCGTCTTCTGCTCCATGGCGAACGACCCAAAGCGGGGTTTCTCAGAGGCAAGGCCCGAGGCCACAACCTCCCAGACAGAGATGGGGAACTTGCGGTCGATGTTGCTCATCTGCGGCAGGTAGCCAATCTTAAGGGCGGAGACAGGCTCTCCGTCGTGGAAGAAGCGTACTGTTCCCGCGGCGGGCCGCAAGAGTCCGAGGATAACCTTCAGGAGGGTTGTCTTGCCCCCACCGTTGGGACCAATTATCCCGAGGAAGTCGTCTTTCCACACCTTGAGGGAGACATCCCTCAGCACAACCTTGTTGCCGTATGCGGCAGTCAAACCATCTATCTCAACGAGCGTCTCCATCTGCCAATGCTTTTGCTATTTGTATCATTTCTTTGTGCCAATCGTAGGACAAGGGGTTGATGACAGTCAGTCTGCACCCCGTCTCTTCGGCAATCAGCGCGGCGTTCTTCTGGTCGAACTCTCTCTGCACGAATACCACGCGGGCATCTGCCTCGCGTGCCGTCTCCACCAGCTGCTTCAGCTGTGCCGGCGAGGGTTCCTTGCCGTCCATCTCCACACATAGCTGAGTGAGACGAAACTCATGGGCGAGGTAGGTCAGTGCAGGATGATAGATAATGAAGGTGCGATGGTGCACTGAATCAATCATCCCCGCCATTGCCGCCTCCGTTTCGTTTATCTTCTCCAGAAGAGCCTCGTAGTTGTTTTGATAATAATCTGCATTCTCGGGGTCTATCTCACGGAAGGCATCCGTCATGTTGCGTGCCATGGCTCTTGCCCCGGCAATGCTGCTCCAGATATGCGGGTCTACGCCGCCGTGGTGATGCCCCTCCTCATGGTCCTCGTCTGCATCCTCAAGCAGATGGAGACCTTTGGACGTATCAAAAAACTTCATCTCAGGATTGTTCTCGCGCACCTTGTCTACCCACGCCTTCTCAAAGCTTGCCGGCCCGAGCAAGAGGTAGGCACTGCTGGCGGCGATGCGTACCATCTGCACCGGACTGGGGTCGTAGGTCTCGGGGCTCTGCCCTGCGGGGACCATCGATTCCACCTTGAACCTATCCCCCGCTATCTGCTCTGCAAAGTAGCGTTGCGGCTCAACCGTCACAGTCACAATCCGCCCGCCATCCTGCTTTGCCCCACATGCCGCCAACAGCAGGGTGCATATGCATGCGATTATTACTCTCATCCGATTCATTTCTTAGCTACGATTCTTGTTTCTTCTTTTCCCCACGGCTTGCATAGAGAGAAGCACACTGTTTCTTGCTTCAGCGCCCCGCGCGGAACAAAAAGTACACTGTTTCCTGCTTCAGCGCCTCGCGCGGAACGAAA
>CAVGKO010000091.1:0-7000 GCA_963629885.1 Anaerobutyricum sp. | reverse complement strand
CGCCCACTGTGTATATGTTCATACGGTTTGTTCCCACTCCCATGATGCCTCTCAAGCCACCGGTACCAAACTCCAGGTCCTTGTAGAACGATTCAATCAGTTCCGTCGGGTCTTCGTTGTTCAGCATTTCCTCTACTTTGGCTCTTGTTTCGGAATCATAACTCTCGGTAAGCCAGCTTTGGGCTTTTACTCTTACCATTTCTAACAGTTCGTTGTTTTCCATACGATAACTATGTTTATAGGTGTGTAATCTATTCATTTACGATGAAACAAAGGTACAAATTAATTGAAGCAAACAATATGGCGCCGTTTTATTTTAGGGAATCAGGCGGGTAGGGGTTATTGTCGGGTGAAGGAGCAGGTATACTCTGCTTGGTTGCCACAGGCATCCGTTACCACCATCTTCAGCGTATGCTTCCCCTTGGCGAGCCGTTCCTTGTCGAAATGATAAGTGACGACGCTCTTGCTGTTCATCTCAAACAAAGCGAACCCTCCGTCAATCTCCCCACGATAGCTCTCCACGCCGCTCAGATTGTCTGTCAGTCGGAACGTGATGGCTTGCTTCTGAGTCCATGTGGCAGGATTAAGGGGGGTGATGGTGGGAGGAAGGGTGTCGTATGCCAAGGTGTATGAGCCCATCTCCTTTATGTCGGCATCCACCCATCCGTCGCGGTAGGTGCCGCCAATCCACGACTTCTTTCCATTCATGAGTCGCACAACGCCATATTGCTGCTTGTTGCCCAAGGTGTCGGTTTGAAGACGGAGGCAAAGACGTGCCGAACGATGCAGCGCCAGCGGCTTGTCGTGCAGATGGTGGATGGCAGCGAGGGCACTGCTGTCTTCTTCTGCAGAGTAGCGGAAACGCAAATCGTCGTATAGGTTGCCTTTCTCTATGGTGAGGCGGATGCCTTTGGCACCAAAGCGATTGTCGCTCCGCCAATGCATCAGCTCCGTGCCCTCTGTGTCGGGCTCCGGGATAGGTTGCTCTTTCCCCACGATTTGGAAAGATAGCTGCGAGGTGTTGCCAAAAGCATCCTTTAGGCAATAGGTCAGATGATATGTGCGGGCTTCGTTGATGGTAAGAATGCCACGGTTGATGCCCTCTCTGAAGCGGAGACGGCAACCGGGGTCGATGAAGCTTTTCATAAAGAAGCTATGGTGCTCCTTCCATTCTTCGTAGTCCACATAACTGTTTATGTAGCGTGTCTCGTCGAAGGCAAAGCGGGTCAAATCGCTGTGGTATACAATCTGGCTGTCCACACTCAGCGTGACTTCCTTAACGCCGTAGATATTGGATGTGTTGTCCATATAGTCGTAGGCGCTTACAGCCAAGCCAATCTCACCCCAGGCTTCGATGTTGCCTGTCAGCGTCTGCTTGCCGTTGGGGGCAGTGGTGGGGGTTAGCTTCAGCTTTCTTGCGCTGCCGTTCACCGCGCCCATTCCTTCCATGGGGTACACCATCACGCCAAGTATCTTTGGTTCTTTGGTGTCTTTTATCAATGGCTTGTATGCCTCAAGAGGGTCAAGGGGCTCTTCTGTCTCGGTATCCCGTATTTCGAAGTGGAGGTGTGGTCCGCCCGAACTACCGGTGTTGCCACTCAAGGCAACCGTCTCGCCGCGGCTGACCGGCAACTCCTGGGGCGAGAGGGTGAGGTCCACTCGGAAACTCTCCTTCTCATACTGCTTCTCTTTGACGTAGGCAGCAATCTTGGGGGCAAACTTCTGGAGATGTGCGTAGACAGAGGTTGTGCCATCCGGATGGGAGATATACAATCCGTTGCCATATCCCCATGGACTGACGGAAATACGTGAGACATATCCTTCTTGCACCGCATGGATGGGCTTCCCTTCCACGCCTTGCGTCTTGAAGTCTATACCCGAATGAAAATGATTGTTTCTCAGTTCCCCGAAATTGCCACTAAGGATGATGGGATGGTCCATCGGCTGACGCCAATCTTGTGCATTGGCGGTAAAGCCCAAGGCAAGGACGAAGAGTGATGCAACAATCGGAAAGTATCGTGTGTTCATATTTGTTCTCCTATATAGGTGTTCGCAAATGTACAGAAAAATCAAGGCGGGGTTTTTCAATGGACCGGTCGTTTTGCCCGAAAGGGTCGGTCCTTTTGATGAAAAGGGTCGGTCCTTTCGATTTTTGCCATCTTTGGGACGGCAATGTTTGATGTCTATTTGCTGAGCAAAATGAAGTCGGCGATGAGGGGCAGATGGTCGCTAAAACCGCCCTCGTATCTGAATCCGTTGTAAGTGCGGAACGGGCGCATCCCCTTATGGGTCTTGTCTTCGATGAACAAGAAGGAAGGAGCAAAAATCTTGTTGCTTCCCGATATGAGATGCATGGCGGATTTATCTGTGAGGAGATTGCCGGAGACGATGATATGGTCCAGCTGGGCCCACTCGCCCCGATACTTATGTGTGCCTGGCGGAGCATCTTTCATCGGCGTGGCGAAAAGATTGTATAGGTGTCTCTCATCTATTGCCCCGGTGATTTTCCCAGCTGAGAGCACCTCGGTGAGACTGCGGTTCTCTGCTGTATCGTTGAAATCACCCATGATTAGTATCTGTGGCGTTGTGCGGACACGCTGCAAGGAGTCGCACAACAGACGCAGTGTGCGGGCTGCATCAAAACGGTCTGCCTCGGTCTCCTTCTCCCCTCCGTAGCGTGAGGGGAAGTGGCATACAAACACATCCAGAGTGTCGGTGGTGACAAGCTTGCCCCATACATGCAGGATGTTGCGGGTCTCCTTATGATTCTCGCGGGAGAAAACAACGGGGTGCTCCATGTGGCTGATGTAGCCGAATAGGTCGCGCTGATAGAGAAGGGCAGTGTTGATGCCCCGTGTGTCGGAGCCATGCGTCATGCAATATCTATAGTGCTGTTGCCTTAGCGGTGTGCGGCTGAGGAGGTGTGTCACCACAGAGTCGTTCTCCACCTCACAAAGGGCTACCAATGCCGGCGTGCTCCATTCGCCCGCGGCACTTATTGCCTTGGATATCTGCCTAAGCTTGTGATAATATCGTTTGCCCATCCAATGGCGGTTGCCCGAGGGGAGAAACTCGTCGTCGTCTTTCTCCGGGTTGTTGATGGTGTCGAACAGGTTCTCCACATTATATTCCATGACCCTGAAGGTTGTTTGGGCAACAACCGGACCACCAAGAAGGGTCGTCAGGCCAATGAGCAGAAAGAGGACCTTGGTCATATGGGCAGAGGGCTTTTGGGGGTTACTCGCTCTTGGGCACAAACTTCCGTGCCGTCCACAAAGATTACGTCGGTGAAGTTCTCACTCTCCAACGTGTTTGCCATGACTACGCAATGGTTGAAAAGATACTTCAACCCCTCACTCTCCGACGCGGCGTCGGACATGAGGATATACAGTTCCTTCCCCGCACCATAGCTGCCGTCGATTATACAATTATCAAAGGTTGCCCCAAGCAAATCGTATGCTCCGATGGTGGTGTTATACTCGTCGTCACGGTCGTCCAATATGCGCAGGGTGTAGCTTGGCTCGCCTTCTTGCGCCAACGAACGGCGCGATTTGGCAGTGATATAGTTTGCCAGCGTGCAATGAGTGAAACTATATTTCCCGCCGCTTAGCAGCACGACGCCGGCTGTGGCGTTCGAAAACTCACTGTTCACAGCCTCAATATTACAGTTGACGGCAGTCAGCACATTGCCGTCCATATTGGTGATTTGCGAGTTGGTGATGCTTAGTTTCGTCTCCTCCGGCGTGGAAGCCTCGCAGGTGATGCCGTTGCTTCCGTTGCGCACAACAACATAATTGAATACATTGCCAAAGCTCTCTGCCTCGAAGACTATGCCTTCCCACTGCCCCGGAGTGCGGTCGTAGGGCAGTTGGTCTTCAAGCACAAAGTCAAGGCGGTCGCCCCTAAAGGTGACAGGTTTCTCCAGAGTTCCCTCGGCTATCATTGTGCCGCGGTTTACTATCTTGGCTTTGTTGTGCAAATAGAAGGTTGTGCCCTCCTCGATATTCACCGTCGCTCCGCCATCAATCACCAAGCTATCATATATAAGGTAAGGGCGCTCGGCAGTGAGGCGTGTGTCTTCGCCGATGGAAAGTCCACCCTTAATCAGCTTGACATCCTGTCCGCAAGCTTCCAAGAGCACTGTCTGCGTCACGTTATTGCAAGTAAACAAGATGGAGTCCTGAACAATCAACGGCTGGTCCTTGCCCGTTGGGTTGATATTGGCTTCCACAAACACATACATGCTGTCATGAGCCGCAATACGGATATTGTCGAAGATGTCGCCCCTACGTCCGTCCACATTGATATGGAAGCCGCTGGAGGAAGGCGATGCCTGGATGATTCGCTCGATGTTTAATGGTTGGTCGTTCAGGTTATATACCATAAACTGTTTGGTGGCAGAGCCAACGGTTGTGAAGACGGTGTCGAAAGACAAGGTGTCCGTCGAGAAACTCAATCGGTGGTTCGGATTGGTTGAGTAGTTCTCGTCCAGCCCGTCGCATCCTGCCAAGGCGCCCGGCAGAACGACAGAGGCTACAACCATTAACGTCGCAAAGTTTCTTCTCATATATATACTATGCATTAAAAAAGAGGAAGAGCACCTTTCGGGGTGCTAATCCTCTTTCTATAACGCATACCTTGCGGTTTTATTTTATTTCTTGGGGATGCTTTTTAAAAGTTCCAGGATATGTGACCACCACATACCAACGGTCTTTATCTCGATACGTTCTCCGGGCGAGTGAACCTCTCTAAGCGTTGGTCCGAACGAAATCATATCCAGCGAAGGATATTTCTCGAGGAACAATCCGCATTCCAGTCCCGCATGCATGGCTTTTATCTTGGCGTCTTTGCCAAAGAGCTTTCTGTAGGTCTCTTCTGCTATCTTCAGAATCTTGGAGTTGGGGTTAGGCGCCCATCCGGGATAACCGTCTCCGCTGGTAACGATGGCACCTGCCAACTTAAACACGGAAGCAACCTGGTTGGCAACCATTCTCTTGCACGAGTCGATGGAGCTGCGCTGGCTTGTGCCTACGGTGATGGCAAACTCTCCGGCCTCTTTGTTGTAGTTGGTCTTCACGGATGCCAGGTTGGTTGACGTCTCCACCAATCCTTCTATTTCGTGGCTCATGCCAATCACTCCGTGTGGACAGGCATGCAGCGCCCAGATAAGCTTATCCTTGTCGGCGTTGCCCAAGCAGAACTCTTCCTTGTCCACAGACTCGAGGGTTATCTGTACGTTCGGGTCAACGTGCTTCAACTCAAACTCCACGTCGGCAGTGTAGTGGTTGAGCAATACGCGCATCGGCTCTTTGTCTTCGGGATAAACACCAATCACTGCGTGAGCTTCGCGGGCAATGGCATTCCTGAGGTTTCCGCCATTGACGGAGCAAAGCTCGAAGTTTACCTTATTACCTAATAGATAAAGGAAGCGTACCAACACCTTGTTGGCATTACCCAGCCCCTTGTGAATCTCGTCGCCCGAATGGCCGCCGTTCAATCCCTTGACATCAATTCTGAAGTATAGCATATTGGGATTGGCATCATGAGGCTCGAAGTGGAACACTGCCTGAGTGTCTTTTCCTCCGGCGCAACTCATAAAGATTTCGCCTTCCTCCTCGCTATCGAGATTAATCAGAATGTTGCCGGTCATAAATCCTTCGCCCAAAGCCTTGGCTCCGCTCAGCCCTGTCTCCTCGTCGACTGTGAAAAGACATTCTATTGGTCCGTGCTCAATATCATCGGAGGCAAGGATAGCAAGCTCGGTTGCCACACCTATACCATTGTCGGCTCCGAGGGTCGTACCGTCGGCATGCACCCATTCGCCGTCAACAATCGTTTTAATCGGGTCGTTCTCGAAGTCGTGAACCGTGCTGCTGTTCTTCTCGCAGACCATATCCATGTGCGACTGAAGGACAACAACCTGACGGTCTTCGTATCCTTTGGTTGCCGGCTTCGACATAAGGATGTTGCCTGCCTGGTCTTTCTTAATGTTGATGTTATACTTCTTCGCAAACGATTCCAGATATTGAATCATTTTGCCTTCCTTCTTCGAAGGGCGAGGCACTTGGGTTACCTCGTGGAAAAACTTCCAAACAATTTCGGGTTTCAAATCAGTAATTTCCATGACCTTATAATTTAATAAAGATACTATCTCATAACCTTTGACAAGGGCAGTAGTCAGAGCCTGGCGTGAAAAAAAGTAGAATTAAACATAAAAAAGACTCTTTGTAATCACTTAAACTCTTATATTTGCGTCCACAAATATAGAGAAAATGCTTACAACGGTATTGCTCACGGTCATAATTCTTTTTATTTGCGTTGCGCTGCTTGCCATAAAGGTGATATTCAAGAAGGGAGGGCGTTTCCCCAATACGCATATCGACGGCAACAGGGCTTTGAGGAAAAAGGGGATACATTGTGCGCGGACGCAAGACCGGGAGCTTTCCTTGCAAAGGAATCTATATGACAGATTGAAAGAAACAGAATAATATAAGGATTTAATTTTCAGTTTATGAAAAACGTTAACTACGTAATTAATGGTGTGCTCGCAGTAGCTGTTGTGATATTGTTCATAATGCAATTTTCCGGTAAGAAGGAATCTGCTGTTACAAAAGCATCAGCATCCGGTGAAAGTGGGGAGGTGAGCGTGCTTCCCATTGCTTATGTCAATGTAGATTCGCTCTTGATTAACTATAATTACTTCAAGGACCTCAATGAGCAGCTTTTGAAGAAGGAAGAAAACTCGCGTGCAAACGTGAATCAGCAGGCTCGCAGTTTGCAGACCGAGGTTCAGGAGTTCTATCGCAAGGCGGAGAACAACGCTTTCCTCACTCGCGAAAGAATGCAGCAAGAGCAGGAGCGTTTGATGAAGAAGGAGCAGGAGTTGAAAGATTTGGATGCCAAGCTGACGCAAGAGTTGTTGGTTGAGCGCCAGAAATTGAACGAGCAGCTTCGCGACACTATTATCTCTACGCTTAAGGTATATAATAAGGATAAGGCC
>CAVGKO010000090.1:0-7053 GCA_963629885.1 Anaerobutyricum sp. | reverse complement strand
AATCCTTGAAGACAATAGTAGTAGGTGTCTCTTGAAATAAGATAGCTAAAACTCAAACAAGAGCCATTATCATTTTCATAAATAATGATTACCACTTCATTTTACCCATTTTATGCCGAACGTAATAGAAAGGCGAACAACATGCCATAAAGAGATGGATTGTTCGCCTTCCTTTTTACCTTTTGGTAAATGAGCCACCCGATAGTTATTCAACAAGGCCCGAAGTATAGTAAGAGGTATTTCTCTTCAGCTCCTCAATCTGCGCAAGAATTCGGTTGATGCGGCGGGTCTGGCTGATGTAGTATATAACGCTAAAAATACAACCTACAACAAGACCTATGGTTCCACTAACAATCATCATCTGCGCCAATTCAATATTGTTGGTGCTCAAAATCCAATAAAACAACCCCACCCAAACAATAAGCGAGGGAATGCCAAAGAAAACAAGCCAGCGATTGTTCAGCTTTTTGTATGCCAACATATGCTCTGCCACAGAAATGATATCGCCCGACATCAAGTCGTCGGACACATAACGACGCACGGCATAATACGAAAATGCCACACAAAGCATCAGGTAAACAACCGTGAGCACAAAGAACCATAAGGGAAATGTCGGAACGACGAATGTATTAAGCGCCATTGCCGGAATGGCAATGAACACCAACGCACATACCCACGCAACCACCTTCCGCTCTTTGGAATAGTCTTTCTGCATCGAACGGCGCATCATCTTTTCGTTCACTATCTGTTGTTGTTTGAGTATCGATTTGAACTTTGTGAGTTCTTGACGCATATTATCAAGATTGTCGATGGAATCGATATTGATTTTTTCGTCCATGATGATTTGGTTTAATTGTTAGACATTTGTTTGAGTTGCTCCTTGATGCGCACCAAACGCACCGACACATTCTTTACCGTGAGACCGAGAATCAAGCCTATCTCTTCGTAGCTCATATCCTCAAGCCAAAGCAAAACAATGGCACGGTCGAAGGGTTGCAGCCTGCTTATGCGCTCGTGCAGCAGCCCCACCTGACGCGTCCGTGCGTCTTTCTTGTCGAACGGCGACACGTCCATGGTAAGCTCCGCATGCCTATGCCGGCGGTTCTTACGTTCCTGAGAGATGCATGTGTTGAGGCACACACGATAGACCCAACCTTTCACGTTTTGTTGCACAATCTTCTGACAGCCCTTCCAAAGATTGATAAGCGACTCTTGAAAGAGGTCTGCCACTTCGTCTTCATCCTTGGAAAACATATAACACACTGTATAGATGGTGTCTTTGTTTTCCTTGATGAGCTTCTCAAACTCTTGTTTTGTTATTTCCATTATTGCTTTTGTTTGTTCTGACCAGAAACATTTACACTATAATAGACGCAAAGAAACATCATTCACTACACTCTGAAGCCATTTTTTTGCTTCAATCAATCAAATCCCAAGCTTGCCAGAAAAAACAATGCCGCTGACAACACTGTCTGCGGCACTGTTTTGGGAAGAGAAACAATCTTCTTCCCCATATCTTAGGGTTTTTCTCTTATGCAAAGAACAATATCAGCAACTGGGCCGTGAGTACTCGCAAGAACATTGTGAGCGGGTAAACCGTTGCATATCCAACAGAGGGAGCATCGTTGCCTGCCGTTGCATTAGAGTATGCCAATGCAGGCGGGTCGGTCATACTACCGGCAATAAGACCCATAAGCGTAAAATAGTTAACCTTGCAGAAGTATCGGGCAATGCAACCGATGATGAGCAACGGCACGGTAGTAATAATGAAACCATAGCCTATCCACGCAAAACCACCATTGTTGACTATCGTATCCACAAAGCCGTCGCCTGCGCTTAATCCCACACAAGCAAGGAACATCGTTATACCCACTTCACGCAACATCAAGTTGGCACTCTGCGTTGTATATGTAACCAACTTATACTTATAACCAAAGCGGCTGACAAGAATAGCAACAATCAGCGGACCGCCTGCCAACCCGAGTTTTACAGGCTGCGGTATGCCGGGGAAATAAAGAGGGATACTTCCGAGGATAATACCCAAACCAATACCAACGAAGATAGCAATAAGGTTCGGTTCGTTGAGGCGCTTCATTGAGTTACCCAATACCTTCTCAACGTTGGCTACCGCCGTTTCCGTACCAACAACATTCACACGGTCGCCCACCTGCAGAGTCAAATTCGGCATTGCCACCAAATCCATACCGGCACGGTTGATACGCGTAATATTGATGCCATACAGCTTACGTAGCTTCAACTGACCAAGACGCTTGCCGTTCAACTCCGGCTTCGTTATCAAGATACGACGGTTGATAAACGAGCTCTCCATACGTATCCACTGCTTACGCTCCATCTCAATCTCTTCACCAATGAATGTCTTGATGGTCTCGGCGTCTTGCTCGGTTGTGATAACAAAGATTTTGTCGTTCTCTTTCAGCTGAACATTGGCCGAAGCAATCTCAATCTGCTTTGTGTCGTCGTGCCACACACGCGAGATAACAAACTCGCAATGTTCCAACAATACCGACAACTCGCCTACAGTCTTGTTGAATACAGCCGGATTCTTTACTATCAGCGAAATAGGTTTCGCCTCATTGGTATGCGAAGCCTCCAAGCGGTTCAAGTCCTCATTCTCTTTATCGAAGGAGACTCTGAACACGTAGCGGATAAAGATAATGGACAGGATAATACCGATAACACCCAACGGATAGGCAACGGCATAGCCCAATGCAATAGTATTGTCTACAACCCCGTGCATATCCGAATATGCTTGTTGCGCAGCTCCAAGACCCGGAGTGTTGGTAACAGCACCGGAGAGGATACCAACCATGGTAGACATCTCTATTCCGGTAACGAAATGCAGCACAACAGCTACTATCACGCCCAGGAACACGATGCCACAAGCCAACATATTTAATGTGATTCCTCCTTCTTTAAAGGAAGAGAAGAAACCCGGACCAACCTGCATACCTACGGAGTAGACAAACAAAATCAAACCGAATTCTTTGAAGAAGTGTAACACATCGTGGTTCATCGTAAAGCCGAAATGCCCCATCACAATCCCGACAAACAATACCAACGTGATTCCAAGCGATACACCAAAAACTTTAATCTTTCCCAACTGAATACCCACTGCTATGACGAATGATAGCAGGAGGATGGAGTGACCTATTCCCTCACCCCATAATAAATCATTGAACCAAGCCATATTATATTATTAAACTGTCTTCTTTTCCTTGGTAAAGGCGTGCAAAGGTATGTATTTTTTATGTTTTACAACATAAATATCGGCACTACTCGTAAAAAACAACGATACATCCTATAGTTATTGTTCTCGGAAACGCATGTGCGACCCTTATATTTCCCCCGGTGGTTACACCCTCTCTACGATTTTCTAAATTAATCATTACCTTTGCTGCATTCTTAAAATAATAACACGGCATGCACGAGAAACTTATTATTCTTGATTTCGGCTCGCAAACAACACAGCTGATTGGCCGCAGGGTCAGAGAACTGAATATGTATTGCGAGATTGTTCCCTACAACAAATTTCCCCACGGTGCAACAGACATAAAAGGTGTTATCCTCTCCGGAAGCCCCTACTCTGTTTACGACGAGAGTGCCTTCAAGGCAGACTTGAGCGAAATACGTGGCAAGTATCCGGTGTTGGGCATCTGTTACGGAGCTCAATTCCTGGCTTATACTTCAGGCGGAAAAGTGGAGCCCGCCAACTCACGCGAATATGGGCGTGCGAACCTTTCGTATATCGACAGTAACGACCCTCTTTTGAAAGGCATCAACCTAGGGTCGCAGATATGGATGTCGCACGGAGATACCATCACCACGTTGCCCAATAACTTCAAGATTATTGCCAGCACAAACGACGTGAAGGCTGCCGCCTATCATGTGGAAGGCGAACAGACATGGGGCGTACAGTTCCACCCGGAAGTGTTCCACACAACCGACGGTGTTAAACTTTTGGACAACTTCCTCACCATCTGTGGGTGCGCCAAAGACTGGACGCCGGCTTCGTTCATCGAATCAACGGTTGCTCAACTGAAAGAGAAACTGGGCAACGATAAGGTCATCCTTGCCCTCTCCGGCGGTGTCGACTCTTCCGTCACGGCAGTATTGCTCAACAAGGCCATCGGCAAAAACCTGACTTGTATTTTCGTCGACCACGGTCTCTTGCGTAAAAACGAGTTTGAGAACGTGATGAAAGACTACGAGCACCTTGGGCTCAACGTTATCGGCGTGAATGCCAAAGACAAGTTCTATGCAGCCTTGGCTGGCGTAACCGAGCCTGAGAAGAAACGTAAGATTATTGGTAAAGGATTCATCGATGTGTTCGATGAAGAGGCACGTAAGCTGAAAGACATAAAATGGTTGGGTCAAGGCACAATCTATCCTGATGTCATCGAGTCGTTGTCCATCACCGGAACGGTTATCAAGAGCCATCATAATGTAGGCGGTCTGCCCGACACCATGAAGCTGAAGTTGGTTGAACCCCTTCGTTTGCTCTTCAAAGACGAGGTCCGTCGTGTGGGTATCGAGCTCGGCATGCAACAACATCTGATTAAACGTCACCCGTTCCCCGGTCCCGGTCTTGGTATCCGTATCTTGGGCGACATCACTCCCGAGAAGGTACGTATCCTGCAGGATGCCGATGATATCTATATGTCGCTTATGCGTGAGTGGGGTCTCTACGACAAGGTATGGCAGGCAGGCGTAATACTTCTTCCTATCCGCTCGGTTGGTGTGATGGGTGACGAACGCACCTACGAGAACACTGTTGCTCTCCGTGCCGTAACCTCTACCGACGCCATGACAGCCGATTGGGCTCAGTTGCCTTACGAGTTCTTGGCAAAGGTATCCAACGAAATCATCAACAAGGTGAAAGGCGTAAACCGCGTAGTGTACGACATAAGTTCCAAACCACCAGCAACCATTGAGTGGGAATAAGTGGCGAGAGAAACACATAGAAGATAGGAGGAAGACCCCGGTTGGTTTTCCTCCTATTTCGTTTTAAGACATCTCAATCTTTGGTAGCCTAATCACAAAGCGTTGGCATCAAACTGGAGGGGAAGGAGCAAGCTGACAGACGAGACAACGATGGTCTGCTCCGTACCAAAAAGAATAACGCGAAGAGGTTTGCCGTATCTGTTCTGCGTCTCAATCAATACTTGGCGACAAGCACCACATGGGGTGATTGGTTGCTTGGTGAACTCTCCCGACTCGTCGCATGCAGCTATGGCGATGCTCGTAGGAGCTACGTTGGGATGTGAAGCATTGGCATAAAACATCGTGCAGCGTTCGGCACAAATACCCGATGGATAGGCGGCATTTTCTTGATTGCAGCCACTCACCACGCTGCCGTCTTCAAGTCGCACGGCAGCCCCCACGCGAAAGTGGGAATAAGGAGCATACGAACTGCCGCACATGGCTTGGGCACGCTCAACAAGAGCCGCATCTTCCTCCGCCAATTCCTCGATAGATAGGGAGATATATGGAATCGTTATCTCAAGATTCTTCATGGTTGTGTAGGTGAAAATAAATCATAGATAACGCAACTCCATTCCCCGTACATCATCATTAATGACACCGTTGTTGTATACCAGTTGTCCGTTAACGAAGGTTTGGGTTACGCTATGATGGAGAGTTGTACCTTCGAATGGTGACCATCCACACTTATATAGTATATTCTCCGACGCCACCGTCCAGCTTCTCTTGGGGTCAACAATAACGAGGTCGGCATAATAGCCCGGGCGGATATAACCTCTACGGTCGATATGAAACATATCTGATGGTGCATGAGCCATCTTTTCCACCACTTTCTCGTATGTAAAACAGCCTTCCAACACCAATTCAAGCATACACACCAACGAATGTTGCACCAAGGGACCACCCGAAGCAGCCGTCAAGCAACTACCCTCCTTCTCCTTAAGCAGATGAGGAGCATGGTCGGTTGCCACAACATCTATCCTATTATCACTAACGGCACGGCGTAAAGCCTCGCGGTCTGCTCTTGTCTTGATAGATGGATTCCATTTTATTCGGTTGCCATACTTGGCATAATCGTCATCACAAAACCAAAGATGATGCACACAAGCTTCGCCGGTAATCTTCTTCTCGCTCAAAGGCACTGCGTTGCTTAGCAGAGAAAGCTCCTTTGCCGTTGATATATGCAAGATATGCAAACGCGCGTTGAGCCGTGTGGCAAGCTCAACAGCCTCGGATGAACTGGCATAACAAGCTTCCTCACTTCTTATCTTGCTATGGAAAGAGATGTCGAGGTCCTCCCCATATTTTGCTGTGTAATAGGCTTTGTTTCGTTTGATGATTTCTTCCTTTTCCGCATGAATGGCAATCAGCATATCCGCTTCACCGAAGAAACGCTCCAAACTTTCTTTCTTATCAACCAGCATATTTCCGGTAGAAGAGCCAAGAAAGAGCTTCAGTCCGGGTACACGACTACGGTCCAATCCCCTAACTTCATCCATATTATCGTTTGTTCCACCGAAGAAAAACGAATAGTTTGCCAAGGATGTTTCCGCGCCACGCTGCAGTTTCCATCTCAATGCATCAATAGTGGTTGTCTGTGGCTTGGTATTGGGCATGTCCATAAAGCTGGTAACCCCACCTGCCACAGCCGCACGGCTCTCACTGGCAATATCACCTTTATGCGTCAAGCCCGGTTCGCGGAAGTGCACTTGGTCGTCGATAGCTCCCGGCAACAAGAGTTTTCCTTCGGCATCAATCACCTGCACTGCGGTGATATCCTCCGGAGCTTTGCCTTCGTATACCTCTGCTATCTTGTCTCCATCAATAAGAACAGCCCCGTCAAACCTACGCCCTTCGTTTACTATACGGGCATTTTTTATCAGCGTCTTGCTCATCTCACACTACTTCTTTTGCGGATATTTACGGAAGAGACTCCACCATTTCAGTTTAAGTACGCCAAACAGGGCTTCTCCAAAAATAGAGGAGTTCATCTTCGACACACCCAATACGCGGTTGATAAAGATGATGGGCACTTCCACCAAGCGGAAACCG
>CAVGKO010000089.1:0-7061 GCA_963629885.1 Anaerobutyricum sp. | reverse complement strand
ATTTTCCACCAGACGGTCTACCATCCATGATGTAGCCGAACCACTCGCCACAAAAACTATATCACGACGACGCGCCGCCCATCCGTTCCAAAAGTTTTCAAAAGCAGCGGTAAAGTCTGAACGCAAAGAATCAATCCAAGGCATCTCATCGATGAAAACGAGTTTCTTCTTATCTGAAGGCAAAGCAGAAAGATATTCTTCCAACACGTCGAATGCATCAAACCAATCTGTCAATTTACGGGCAGTGGATTCTCCCATTGCAATTTTAAGCGCCTTGGCGAAATTGCGTAGTTGCATACGCGGAGTCAGATTGTGCCCACCCACGTATGTAAAATCATACTTTCCATTAAAAAACTCATCAATTAGGAACGTTTTGCCGACACGTCTTCTTCCATACACAACAACAAGTTCAGACCTATCAGAGTCCATACATCGTTGCAGTTCTATTTGCTCTTTCTTGCGCCCTATCATTTGAAGTTTTTTCATATGCCCTATGTGTTGATGTTATGGTTGCAAAGGTAGCACGTCTTTCAAAAAAATGTGCGAGAAACGACTTTTTCTCGTATTTTTCTCAAGAAAAAGTTATCTCTCGCACATTCCCTCTTCTCCGAAGTTTGTGTCGGCGGTGTTTTTATGCTGCCTTAGCTTTGTTAGCCTTAATTAAACAGCCGTGGGGGTGACTCGGCATGTTTATTGCAACAAGCTAAGTGAAAGGAGAGAACATAGCAATATGGCATATATAGATTACTACAAAATCCTTGGAGTGAGCAAAGACGCTTCACAGGATGACATCAAAAAAGCATACAAGAAGCTGGCGCGCAAGTATCATCCGGACTTGAATCCGAACGACCCGAGCGCCCAGCAGAAATTTCAGGCAATAAACGAGGCCAACGAAGTTTTGAGCGACCCCGAGAAGAGGAAGAAATACGACCAATATGGCGAGAACTGGGAGCATGCCGATTCCTTCACCAATGCCCAAGGCGGACAAGGGACCGAGGATGGACAGTGGGAACAGTTTGATGGCGACTTCGGAGGATTCTCGGACTTCTTCCGCTCGATGTTTGGCGGAGGCAGACGCAGGCGGAGCTCCACCGGAGGCTTTGCTTTTCGCGGCGAAGACCATAAGGCCGAGCTCCACATCTCTTTGCAGGATGCTGCCCGGACACACAAGCAGGTGCTTGGCGTCAACGGCAAAAGCCTGCGTATCACCGTCCCTGCGGGCATAGCCGATGGGCAAACCATCAAGCTTAAGGGCCAGGGCGGAGAAGGCGTCAGTGGTGGGCCGGCAGGCGACCTTTATATAACGTTCCGTGTGGATGACGACAGCCGATTCAAACGTGAGGGCGACGACCTTTACGTATCTGCTCCCCTTGATTTGTATACCGCAGTGTTGGGTGGCGAAACAATCATCGACACGATGAGCGGCAGGGTAAAGCTGAAGGTTGCCCCCGGCACGCAGAACGGCACGAAGGTGAGGTTGAAAGGCAAAGGCTTCCCGGTATACAAACGGGAGGGAATGTATGGAGACTTAATCGTGACCTACAGGGTTGAGATACCGACGCACCTCACCGAAAGGCAGAAGGAACTGTTCCGAGAGATTCAGCGCGGAGGATAACATGAAAAGGTCGACAGATTTTCGAATCTGCCGACCTTTTTCTCATGTATGCGCGCCGCCTGCGGTGTCATTTCTGCATGTCCTCTTCCTCCTGCTTTCTCACCTTATGCCAAAAAGGCATCAGCTTGAGGTCTTTCCTTATCGGAGCATCATAGAGAAGGAACATGAGGCAAAGAAAGATGCAGGCGTATGCCGTCCAGCCGTAGAGCTGCTTGAGACTTATCTCCGTCATCTGCGACATGAATGTTTCGATGTAGTGGGGCAAAGAGAGAGACGTGCGGCTCAGCGCCACATTGTCCACCGCCGCTCCGTAGCTCGCGGTATTGTCTGCCATGCAGTATGCCATAGCCCGCGAATAGATGGCAGCCCCCGCAACGCCGCCCATCACCATGTGGAGCATGTTGAAGACGGATAGCGACTGGAAGAAATGGCGGAAACTCATAATTTCCTCAAGGCTCACCATGATGGTCACGCTCAGCACTGCGTAGGCAAAGCCGCGCGAGAGAACGAGGATGTTGAGCCGGGAGATATGAATATCTGCAGTGAAGCAGAAATAGCATCCCAGGAGATAGAATATAACGCCGCAAAGCCCGATGATTATCAGCCTAAGATAGTTGAAGTGTTTGACGTGCATCCACCAATATGCAAAAAGGCATCCCGAGAGAACCCCGATGAGGGCGGGCATGTCGAGCCACACAGAGGTTGTTGCCCCATAGTGCATCACCTCGCCAAGATACGCCTCCTCAAGCACGTGCTCAGTGGAAAGAAACATCTCCACCAGGGTAATGAGGATTAGCAGGGGGAAGAGATGGCGATAGGTCCACATCTTCGGCTCGTAGTAGGGGTGACGTATGGTAAGCATTCGCCAAAGGCAAATGAGGAAGGTGACGATGATAACAACCGAAAGTTGACATACCACGGGGCTGTTCCACCAATCGTACCACTCGCCGTAGTCGAACAGATAGGTCACTTCCAGCAAAAGCGCTGCCCAGAGCACCATCCCGAGCCAGTCGATACCAAACAAAGGCAGCTTCTTTTGGAGCCTGAAATGCCGCGTGCAGACAGTCAGTATGAGCAAGTCCACCATCATGACACCGCTCATAAAAATCTGCATATAGTCCCAATGATAGTAATACATGAGGTAGGTGGCAAGCAAATCCGAGAGCTGCATACTCCCGAGGATAAAAATGTTGAGCAGAGGGAAAAACACGGTGAAGTCGCGCTTGGGAGTCATCCACAGCTGAATATTCGACATACACTCAAACATCCCCTGTATTTTGCACATCCCGCTGAAGAAACACACCATCCACAGCAGTGGCAGGAAGGTGATATGCGGCGTGAGAAGGTTGCAGACCAAAATCCCCGTGGCAGAGGAGCAGAGGAGGGTCTTGTTGGTAAAGCGGAACTTCATGCGGAACAGGAGAGGGAAATAGATTGCCATCCCCGCCAGGTTCGCGTAGAGACACATCTGCAAATCTTCGCGCATGAGGGTTGTCTCGCCCATCATCTGCGCCAAAACGCCCATGTAGAGTCCGCCCGAGAACTGAAAGGTGAAAGCAAGGAACACATATATCCAGGGCCGTATCTTCTCGGGCACAAAACCCTTGAACATAGGCATGGCAAACGGCCTTTGCATCATTGCGCCATCCATCTCCTAATATTTTACCTTACATTCCACATTCAAACCAGCCCTCAAGAGGGATACCTTGTCGGCATCGTTGCCCTGAAGACAAATACGCACGGGCACCCGCTGTTCCACCTTCACAAAATTGCCTGTGGCATTATCCTGCGGGATGAGAGAGAAGGCAGCCCCCGTGGCATCGGAGATAGACTCCACCACACCTTTGTAGACCACTCCCGGTACGGCATCTGCCGTGAAACTCACCTCAGCGCCCTCGCGGATGTTCTTCAGCTGTGTTTCACGGTAGTTGGCAATGACCCAGAGGTCGCTCTTGTCCACTATGTCCACCATTGTTTGTCCGGGCTGCACGAGCTGTCCCTCGTGGATATCTTTCTTACCTGTCACACCGTCGCATGTGGCGAGGACAACAGTATACGAAAGATTCAGCCTTGCCAAGTCCACAGCCGCCTCTGCCAATCGGATGGCAGCCTCGTTCTGCCCCAGGCGACGTTGCTGCTCGTCTTTTGCAAGCGAGGTGGAGTTTTTCACTCTCACCATCTGCTCGTAGCGGGCATTAGTCGCGTCGTAGGCAGTCTTTATATTGTCGTATTGTTGGCGGGTCACGGCATCTTCGCTAAGCAGTTTCTCGTAGCGCCTGAGTTCGCGCGCAGCATTCTCTCTCTGCACCCTCACCTCTTCGATGCCGGCGTCGTTCACGGTCAGGTTGTTTTGTGTGGTGGCAATGCCTGCGTGGGTCACTTGCTGTCCGGCTTGGGCGTTGGCCAAATCCGCCTCGGCTTGAGCCAGGCGCAGTTTAAACTCGGCGTCTTCAATCACGAGCAGTGTGTCGCCCTTGTGTATGGGCTTATATTCCTCGAAGTATATCTTCTTGATGAATCCCTGCACTCGCGTGTTCACGGGAGTGATGTGTTGCCTTACCTGGGCATTGTCGGTATACTCCACGCTCCCCGGATGCATAAAGCGGGAGCAGACATAAGCAATTCCCGCTATGAGGAGGGCTATTACGATAGTGTTGTTTATCAGTTTCTTTGTTTTACGTGTAACCATGATGATATTTCTTTTTTCCTTGAATTATAAAGTATGTGTGATGTATTTCATCTTGTAGTAGCTGTATAGAATATTTATGCGGGCATCCACCAGCGAGAGGTCGGCGCTCAGCTTTGCCGAGCTGGCATCAAGCATGTCGGTCAGGAGTGCCATCTCGTTCTTGTAGCGGTTGTCGGTCACTTGGTAGTTCTCGTCGGCAAGGCGCACACTGTTTTCCTGCGTCCTGAGGTCCGTAAAAGCAGTCAGGAAGTTAACGTATCCTTCCTGTACGTCGTTCTCCACCTTTTCCTGAGCCAGCTGGTGACTTTCCTCAGCCCGGCGCACATTTATGCGTGCCGCCTTCAGCTTTTTGTTGTTCTTGAAGAGTGAGGAGATGTTATACTTCACTCCCACTCCAACATACCAGTAGTTGAAATTGTTGTCCAGCGTGGGGACCTCAATGGTGATGGGTCCGTCCAGGTGGTCGGCAGCCACGATGGCTATGTGCGGGAGGCGCTCCGAGCGTTCCTCTTTGAGCTTCTGCTCGCTGAGGCGTATGTTGGCTGCGCTCTGCCGGAGGGTTATGTTGTTGCCCGTTGCCATATTCTGCCACTCCTCTTCGGTGAGTGCATCTATCTGCCTCAATAGAAGCGACGAGTCGGGCTCAATCACCGTGCCTTCGGGGAGATGAAGAATGGTTGAGAGCCGGTGGTTGGCAATCTTGCGGGCATCGCCCACACGCGAGAGCCGGAGGTTAAGCTGCTCCCGTTGCAGCTCGTAGCGGGTGATATCCGTCTTGAGGGCTGTGCCCTGGTCCCTTCGCGCCTGCATATTAGAGATGACCTCTTCGGTTAGCTCCATGTTCTTCTTCAACACCCGGATTTGATTGTCGAGCTTGTAGATATTGAGGTAGTGGCCCACAAGGATGAAACGGATATCCTGCACGTTTTTCCTCAGGTCCAAATCCGCCAACTGCTTACCTATCTCCGCCTGTTTGATGCCACTGCTTATTGCCCCACCGGCATACACCACCTGCTCTGCCTCGAGAGCAAAGTTGTTGCCAAAATGCGGCATGTCTATCTTCATGGCATTGCTGAAGTCTCTGTCCCATATCTTTCCGTCGCCAAGATAGCTTGCCGAGAGCGACACACTGAGGTTTGGCAGCCGCTGCGACTTGGCAGCCGAGAGCGACTCCCGGGCCGCCTCTGCCCCCGTGCGGAAAGTTTGGATACTCTTACTTTGCTCGTCGGCAAGGCTAAACAGTTCTTCTATACCCATCTGCCGAGTCTGAGCACATATACACCGACTGCATAAGACCGCCATACAAAGCAGCCCTATGAGCCTAATCTTTTTGCCCATAAGTCAAATTGTTTTTATGTTCTAATGAATATTGTTATTGAAAAGGAAAGGTGCGTAACGCCCGGTCTAAACCAAAACGGCTGCGCCCCATGCGTGGAAATAGTGAATCTTGTTCTTGTAGTGAATGGTATACATCTCCATGTTCATAGCTTCATCTCTTTCTTTGGGGGCAAAGCTATGAAAAAAATTATCCGAACGTAACCCTCGGTAGTCTCACATTTCCATTTATTTAACAACTCCGCCGCCCTAAGAGGGCTTCATCAAAAAACACTGCACAACGGAGGGGTGAAATATTTTCATGTTCGAAAGATTGTGTTTCTCTATGATTTCCAAAAAATTTTGTTACTTTTGTAGCGTTAATCTCCGTGGAGATTCGGCAACGGGTCTTGCGGAACTTAAACCTATAATTATATGACAAAATCTATTTTTGAGATTAAAAATCTCAAGAGTGCTCGAAATGCAGAGCACTATCGGTTGCATGAGGCTCTTCTTAGAGTCATTACTGCAGAGTTTTCAACCAGCTATCAGCTTTCTGCCCTTCGTGAGGCATTTCGCAAAGCGTTCGAAAAAGAAGATGACATCTATCTTCAAACGCGAGGTTTTGCCGCCACAAAGGCGTTGGCAGAGAAAGATGCGGAACGTGGTCGTCTGTTCCGCCACATCAAGCTGACCATCCAGGGGAAGAGCCTGGGTCTTAATGCTGAGGAAGCCGAGACAGCAAGCAAATTGATGTTCATCATGAAGCCTTATGGGAGTGCAACTTCAAAGGCAGATGCCGAAAGCACGGCGTTGGTGAGCGATTTGGTCAAGAAGCTTGAGTCCTCGGACTATAGTCAGTACATTAAGGCCTTGGGTCTCACCGAGGCTGTGTCGGCATTGAAAACTGCCAACACGGAGTTCGACCTGCTCTATTCGCATCGCGCCGATGAAAAGCGGGTTAAAACCGTGACGGAGAAGCTGGAAGATGTACGAAAACAGGTGGACGCCGCCTTCCTTGAGCTCGCCCGGGCCATCAATGTCATTTACGCAGCAAATGAGTTGATGGAAAAAGACGCGACGAAGGAAGCCGAGATCGGGGCAGTGATTGACGCAGCGAATGCTGAAATCCTGCAGTTCTCGGAGACTCTCTCGCGCCGTGGCATAGGTCGAAAGGCAGCAATCGCTTCCGGCGAAACACCGACAACCGATGATGGAAGCAACGCGGAGGATAGCAACACCGGTGAAGGTAGCTCCGAGGACAACACCCCGGAGTATGGCACCGATGCTGACGGCCATCCTACGGTTGAGTGATGCGCCTTTTTTAGGGCGTGGTTTGTCGAGCCTCGGGGAGCAATCCTCGGGGCTCTTTTGTGTTTCCCCGCGAAGGGGATTTGTCAAAAATGTCTTTTTAGTGTTTCCCCGCGTCGGGGATTTGTCAAA
>CAVGKO010000088.1:0-7076 GCA_963629885.1 Anaerobutyricum sp. | reverse complement strand
ATACCGCGCTGCTTAGCACCTTTGGCAAAACGCTCCACCTCTTCCGGTGTACGATGGGCAGACAATGCATGCATCTCGAATGGAACTTCCATTTCATCCAATAGCTTGGCTGCCTTTTCCATCACGGGTAGGTCGGAAGTGCTACCCATGATGATACTTACTATCGGCGTCATTTATTTGGCAATCATTTGTTCATATTCGGCTGCAGACAACAGCTTGTCTAATTCGGATGGGTCGGTTATGGAAACTTTGATTATCCAACCTTTCCCGTAGGCATCTTCGTTTACGAGCTCCGGTGTGTTCTCCAACTCGGGATTTATCTCGAGCACCTCGCCGCCAACAGGCATAAACAAGTCAGATACGGTTTTCACTGCCTCAACTGTTCCGAATACTTCTTCTTGGGCAACAGTCTCACCTTCTGTTGGGATATCTACATAAACGATTTCACCCAATTCGCTCTGGGCATAATCAGTGATGCCGACATAAGCAACATCACCATCTACACGAATCCATTCGTGGTCCTTTGTGTACTTTAAATTAGTAGGGAAGTTCATGACTTTATTTTTTTAGATAAACAAATAGCACATTTGTAATATGCTCCAAATTTATATCTCTTTTCTGAGTCTTGCAACCGGGATGTTGAGTTGCTCCCGGTATTTGGCTACTGTGCGACGGGCAATGATGTATCCTTTCTCCTTCAAGATTGAGGTGAGCTCTTCGTCAGTAAGAGGCTTATGCTTGTCCTCGTCATCAATATGCTCTTTCATGATTTTTTTCACCTCACGAGTGGAAATTTCCTCACCGCTATTGGTCTGCATTGATTCGGAAAAGAAATATTTCAGAGGATAGATGCCGAAATTGGTTTGCACATACTTGCTGTTGCTCACGCGTGAGATGGTTGATATGTCGTATCCCGTTCGTTCGGCAACATCTTTCAAAATCATTGGCCGCAACGTGGCCTCGTCGCCTGTCATGAAAAAATTATGCTGCAGGAGTATAATTGCGTTCATGGTGCGCTGCAAGGTTTGATGCCGTTGTTTTACGGCGTCAATAAACCATTGGGCGGCATCAAGCTTCTGTTTGATGAACTGTACTGCCTCACGCATCTTTGTTGTTTGATTGGCTTTGTTGCCTGCGTAATCTTGAAACATTTCCTCATACTCGCGGCTGATGCGAAGGTCCGGAATGTCTCGGCTATTCATGTTCAGAATCAATTCGCCATTTACCTCTTCAACTATGAAATCCGGAGTAACCTGACTTGCGGTTGTTTCGATAGAATAATCTTGGCTACTACAAGGTTTGGGGTTGAGAGAGGTTATTTTGCGAATGGCTTTTTTCAGAAGACTTTCGCTAACGTTGAGGCCGCGTAGAATTATATCGTAATGTTTCTTGGTGAATTCCTCGAAATAGTCGGTGAGGATACGATTTGCCAAACTGGTCTCTTCTGAAGGTTCCTTACGACGGAGCTGCAGTTGCAAGCATTCTTGCAAGTTGCGGGCACCGACACCGGCAGGGTCGAAGTCTTGTATGATACCAAGGACTTCCTCTATTTCATCTTCGTTGATATCTTGCCCTGTTTGGAATGCCAAGTCGTTGGAAATGGCAGATAATTCGCGACGCAGATAGCCATCGTCATCGATGTTCCCGATGATGTATTGGGCTATCTCCTCCTTCTTCTTTGGCAGGTCACGCAGTCCGAGCTGCTGAAGTAGATATTCATTCAGTGACTGCCCTACAGAGAAAGGGATTTCTTTGCGCTCTGTCTTCTCGCTGAGTTCTCTTAACTTATAGTCCGGTATGTCGTCTTCGCTCGAATAGTCACCGAGGGATAGGTCTGTCTCTGCTTCGCCATCAGACACATTGTCCTCGTTCTCGCCGTTAAATCCTTCAACGTTGTTTTTGCCATCCAAATCGTCTGAAGAGTTCGAGCCCTCTTCCAACGCAGGATTTTCCTCCAATTCATGTTTTATGCGCTCTTCCAATTCGGTGGTAGGGAGCTCTATGAGTCGGATTAACTGGATTTGTTGCGGAGAAAGTTTTTGCTGTAACTTTTGCTGTAACCTTTGTTTCAACATACACGTTTTGTCTCTACATTTTCGATTAGAGATTTCTAAGGGAAGCTACAAGAAAACTCCACACCTTTTGTACCGAAGAAATTCGAACCCGTTCATCCGGAGAATGTGGGTGCTCAAGGTCGGGACCGATGGAAATCATATCCATAGTGGGATAAGTTTCCTGAATGATTCCGCATTCCAAACCGGCGTGCATCACTTTTACCGAGGGCTTCTTTCCGAATAAATCTTCGTATGTTTTCTGCATTACGTTCAAGATGGGCGAGTTTATATTAGGCTGCCATCCGCCGTAGGCAGAGCCATATTCCACCTTTGCCCCTGCCAAAGAGAAGACACTCTCGAGCGCGGAACATATCGCTGCCTTACGGCTTTCGGAAGAACTGCGTGCCAATATCTTTATGGTAATCATTCCCTCTTGCGACCGAATAGCTGCAAGGTTGGAGGAGGTCTCAACTGTGCCGGGGAAATCGTGTAACATATCAATTACACCGTTTTGGCATCCCTCCACAGCGTTAATCATGTCGTCTTGAATCTCTTCAGGAATCATAATACTGGGTAGTTCCGTCATTTCTGCCGTGAAACTTAGAGTTTCCTCTATACCGGAATACTCTGTGCGGAACATATCTTGATAGTCTGCCACCAATTCCCAAAGAGCCTCAATATTGTCATCCGGGATTGTTATTATGGCAAATGCTTCGCGTGGTATAGCGTTACGAAGAGAACCTCCTTCTATGGAAGCGAGGCGCGCTCCATAGTCGCGTACTGCTTCTTTTAGGAATCGGAACATCAGTTTGTTGGCATTGGCACGACCCAAGTGGATGTCAACTCCCGAATGACCGCCTTTTAGCCCTGTCAGACTTAGTTTGACAGCAACATCACCTTCGGGAATGTATGTGTCGTCTTTATAACGGAAAGAGATGTTGAGGTCTGCACCACCGGCACAGCCTACAAACAATTCGCCCTCTTCTTCCGAGTCGCAGTTAATCAGCATTGTACCTTTCAACAGCCCGGGTTTTAAGCCAAGGGCTCCATCCATTCCCTCTTCCTCGTCAACGGTGAAAAGAGCTTCAATAGGTCCATGCTCTATAGTTGTGTCAGAAAGTACTGCCATTGCCAATGCTACGCCGATGCCATTGTCTGCACCGAGAGTTGTCTCGCGTGCTTTAACCCAATCGCCATCAATGTATGCATCAATGGGGTCAGTCAGAAAATCATGATTGACGGAGGCGTTTTTTTGTGGAACCATGTCCAAGTGTGACTGTAGGACAATGGTTTGGCGCCCCTCCATTCCGTGTGTTGCCGGCTTACGTATTAACACATTTCCGAGCTCGTCGCGCAAGGTCTCTAATCCCAATCCCTTACCGAAAGCTTCCACAAAATTAGATACCGCCTTTGTATGTCCAGTTGGACGCGGAATTTGTGTAAGGTTGTAGAAACAACCCCAAACAAGTTGTGGCGCAAGATTTTTGATTTCTACTGACATAAGATTAATGTTAAATGAACATATATGATTGAAATAGGTTTACAAAAACAAACCGTCAACATCTTTTTCTGTTGGTGAGCGGCAAGGCTACGATTCCAAACAAACCACAAAGCGTTGTCCATATCGTTTGTACTGTGTGGACCACTAACGCAAAAGCTGCGGCATTGTTTTCATCAACTCCAAAACACACCAATGTGGCAATCACCATGAAATGCCATGCTCCGATGCCGGCTTGTACAGGAACGGCTACCCCGATACTGCTCATGGTAAAGGCAATGAGCCCTACTACAATTCCCAAATCACGAGTAAAGTCGAAAGCATAGAACGTTGTGTAGAAATAACAGAAGTAGCCTCCCCATATCAACAACGTTTGTAAAATGAAACGCCATTTGTGTTTCAACAATCCAATACTCTTTACTCCCTCCCATACATTTCGCAGCAGACCTTTGGTTTTCTGTACCAGCGTAAAGTTGCTCATGCGCTTGAAAACAAACCAAAGCAAAACTATCAGCAAAGCCACACCTACGTATATCCAAATTGAGTCGAACATCGACTTGAAACTATCGAGCAATATGGGGTTGCGAGCAAAAAACTCAACAAAAAAATCAAGGTTGAAGATGAAGATGAATAGGGTAATTGACCCTACCACAACTGTGTCGCTAACACGGTCAACCAATAGGGTGCCAAACAATCGGGAAAAAGGAATCTTGTCGTACTTGGTTATGACTCCGCAACGCCAAATCTCGCCGACACGGGGCAATACTAAATTTACGGCATAATTCCCGAGTACGGCATAAACGAGATTGCTCATTTTGAATCGTTCTCCTATGGAAGAAACCAATAGCCCCCAACGAAGTCCGCGAACCACGTTGGCAAACAAGCCAAACAACAAAGAGCCCAGTATTATTTCATATCTTACTCCCTTACGGATTACGCTCCATATCTCGCCAATATCCATGCGGCTATACAGATACCAAAGCAGTAGACAGCCAAAACCCAAGGGAAGGAATATCTTGACAAACGCTTGCAGGATACTCTTAAAATTCATTTTGCGTAGAATGCTTTAAAATTATTTGTTGTACTTTTGTACACCCGCAAAGGTAAGCATTATTTTTAATACAAACTTTTGACAATTGGATGAGATTGGTCCGGCCAAAGAAATCATTGGGGCAACATTTTCTGAAGGATTTACAGATTGCTCAGCGTATAGCAGAAACGTTGTCTGACTATCGCGGAATGCCCGTTTTAGAGGTTGGCCCGGGCATGGGCGTGCTTACCCAATATTTGTTGGAGGCCGGTCACGACTTGACGGTTGTGGAATTAGACCACGAGTCGGTTGAATATCTCCAAAAGTTTTTCCCGATGCTTGATGGGCGTATTCTTGCTGAAGACTTTCTCAAGTTGGATTTGGCAGCGCTTTTCCCCGATCGATTTTGTGTAATTGGAAATTACCCATACAATATATCCAGTCAGATATTCTTCAAGGTGCTTGACTATAGGGAGCAGATTTTGTGTTGCTCAGGAATGATTCAGAAGGAGGTGGCTGAGCGTATTGTTGCTGGTCCCGGTAGCAAAACGTATGGCATCTTGAGCGTATTGTTGCAGGCGTGGTATACGGTGGAATATCTCTTTACGGTAAATGAAACGGTGTTCGACCCGCCTCCCAAGGTGAAGAGCGCAGTTATCCGAATGGTGCGCAATGACAGGAAAGAGTTGGGGTGTAACGAGGAACTGTTTAAGACTGTGGTGAAAACCTCCTTCAACCAGCGGCGCAAGACTCTCCGAAATTCGATGAAACCCTTGTTGGGGAAAGATTGCCCGGCATACGAGCTCCCTGTCTTTGACAAACGCCCGGAACAGCTCTCCGTGGAACAGTTTGTTGAACTAACGCGAATAGTAGACCATCATCTAATCTCTAAAAAAGAAGAGGAATGATTGAACTAACGAAAGAATATATCGAGAAGTTGAAAAGTATCATCGTTGCCAAAGATGATGCCAAAGCGCAGGCTCTGCTTAACGATTTGTATCCGGCAGATATTGCCGAGCTGTTCCAAGAGTTGGATTTGCAGGAGGCAATCTATCTCTATCTGTTGATGGACGGGGATAAGGCTGCCGACGTCTTGATGGAACTTGACGAGGAAGACCGTCACAAGTTGCTGAAAGAGTTGCCAAACGAACTCATCGCCAAACGTCTGGTCGACAATATGGAGACTGACGATGCGGTGGATTTGATGCGTGAGTTTGATGAAGACACGCAGGAGGAAATCCTTTCTCATATCGAAGATGTGGAGCAGGCGGGCGACATTGTTGACTTGTTGAAATATGATGAGGACACAGCCGGTGGTTTGATGGGTACCGAGATGATTGTGGTCAACGAGAATTGGAGTATGCCTCAATGTATCGAAGAAATGCGTAAGCAAGCGGAAGACATGGATGAAATCTACTATGTTTACGTGATTGATGACGACGAACGGTTGAAGGGCGTCCTTCCCTTGCAGCGGCTGATTACCAATCCATCTGTCTCGAAGATTAAACATGTCATGAAAAAAGACCCTATCGCCGTGCGCGATAGCGATAGTATCGAAGATGTGGCAGAGACGATTGGAAAGTACGACCTTGTGGCGTTGCCGGTAGTAGACAGCATCGGGCGTTTGGTTGGCCGTATTACGATTGACGACGTAATGGATGAGGTTCGCGAACAACACGAGCGTGACTACCAATTGGCTTCCGGTATCATGCAGGACGTGGAGACTTCGGATAATGTTTTCATACAGACGGCAGCTCGTCTCCCTTGGCTTTTGATTGGTATGCTTGGCGGATTGGCCAATTCGGTTATCCTTGGAGGGTTTGAAAACAACCTGGCGGCAAATCCCAAGATGGCGCTGTTTATTCCCTTGATTGGTGGAACGGGAGGAAACGTTGGAATACAGTCGTCGGCTATTGTGGTGCAAGGCTTGGCAAACAATTCGCTGAAGCAGGAGAATATTGTTCCGCAGATACTGAAGGAAGGTCTCGTTTCGCTTATTAATGCCAGCATAATCAGTATAGTCGTATTTGTCTACAATTTCTTCATGCTGGGAGACAAGGGCATTACGGCATCCGTTTCCCTCAGTTTGTTCGCTGTCGTTATGTTCGCCAGTATTTTTGGTACGCTTCTGCCCATGACGCTCAATCGTATGAAAATCGACCCGGCGTTGGCAACCGGGCCATTCATTACCATCAGCAACGACATCATCGGAATGATGATATACATGTTTATTGCCTCGGCCTTGACATGAGGAAATGAGAAAGAAATGTGGTTGTTCTTTTAAGAGTTAAGAGGAAAACACTACTTTTGCGGTCGAGAAAACATTTTAAAAACAGATAATTCTATGATTAATTCACAAGACATCAAAAAAGGTACCTGCATTCGTTTGGATGGTAAACTTTATTTCTGTGTTGACTTTCTCCATGTGAAACCGGGAAAGGGAAACACGATTATGCGTACAACCCTGAAGGACGTAGTTAAGGGAGGTCAGATT
>CAVGKO010000087.1:0-7205 GCA_963629885.1 Anaerobutyricum sp. | reverse complement strand
AAAGTTTGGCGAGTATGCCACATCTTTGGCTGCTCTCAAACCGGAAGAGTTGTGCTCAGCCGAGCAAGCTAAGCAAATCACTCTCTCGAACACTCAGTCGATGTACGAGATAACATTCCCGGCTGCCGACAGTACCCTCTGGCACATCCAGCAAGACGGCTTGGTTTGGAAGAAATAGAATCACACCAAACACATAAGATAAATGGACAATAATAATTCATCCAATTCGCAGGCATCCTCCAAAGCATGGGGGGTGCTTGTGTTTTCTGTATCCGCCCTCGTGTTGTCGATGCTTTCTCTCTTGATAGTAGTCAATCAATACGGCGCCTCTTCTGAGGGCGCAAAGGTGAACCCCGAGTGGGAAGGTTGGGAGCAGGAGAGATATCGCTTTGGCATGGACAAGAACGTAACGCCTCAGCCCACAGAAATCAATTCGCCGCTCATCAGTGCAGGAACGGTAATGGTGTCGGGCGACACGGATAAGTTGCGCTGGGGATTCCATGTGTTCGAAGGGTATGCCAAAGATGGCAAGAGCCGCATAACCATGCTGGTCAACAAGCATGAGGAAGAAGGCCGACCACTTGCCGAGCTATACTATTACGGCACGGCATACAGCCATCACGATGAGTCGTACAACTGGTTTAAGATTGGTAGCGACGTCAAGGAGCATAGCTTCATGTTTAGTCGCGACAAGGCCATCTCGTTTGGTTCGCACGACTTCCGCAACGTCATTGAGCTTGCAGCCATCTCGCCCAGCGAGGATATCGACACCCGCTATAATACGGTGGCAGAGATTGACTCCGTCTTCGACCCGGAGGCTAAGGCCCACGAGAACGCGCGTTGCCTTCTCTATCTTGCCCTCAAGGAAGCACGCGACGGTGCGATGTGGTACAACAAAGACACACACCGCATCGTGTGCAAGGTAAACGGGAAGTGGCAGAACGTGGCAACCGAAGATGCCCACCTCGACTTCCTCAACAAGTAGCCCCTCATTATTGGCACAAGCCAATAAGGTAGCGGCAAAGCATGTCTCCGCCGAACACTGCCACGCAGTAGAGTATACCTAAGGGATATCCTTTCAGGTTGCACGATAGCTTTAGGGCTTTGAACATCCAAACCAAAACCCAAATAAGGAATACCAAGCCAACCAATGAGAGCCATACTCCCAGAAGGAAGCCCGGTTGCGCGAGCAGTTCCGTTGGCGGCATCGTCATGTCCATTTCCGCCAGATGCTTTATGGGCGGCAGAGCGTTGAAGGCATTCATCAATATGTAGGGCGACTGGGCAAAGGCAACCGTGCCAAACACATCCACCATCCTGATTTTGGAGCGCGAGAGTAGCAGTCCGCCGATGTAGAACAAAGCGGCGGGTATGAGCCAAACCACGAGGTGCTCCACCACAAAACACCACCATGCCGCCCTCGGCGCCGCGCCGAAATGCAGCAGTCCGTGATAATGCCAGCCGGAAACATAGCATATTACCGTGGACACAACCAAGGCCAAGAGACCCCATCCAAGAGCCTGAAAGCCTGCAATCCGTTCGAACGGATTAATCAAAAATCTAACCCATTGTTTTTCCATGTCTATTCCATTTTATTTAGTTTGTCAATCAAATCGTCGAGCTTGTTTCTTACCGTAGGATAGCTCACGCCCATGTTTTTCGCCATGTCCTTCAAGCTGCCGCTCGCCTTGATGAAATCCACGATAAACTGTTGCTCTTTCTCACTCAGCCTTGCCAAGAGAGGCAGACTGAAACTCCCGCATACTTCTGTGCCGCATTGCTCGCACAACAACCGCCCCACTTTCATCGGAGAATTGCAGGCCGGGCACTGCAGGGGCAAATGTTTTCTTAATTCTTCCATAAATAATCTTGATGTTTTATTAATTATCCGGTGGCAAATGTAAGGAGAATTTTTAAATATATTCAAGCGCGCACTGAATTTTGTTCAAGTTTTGATAAACATAGTTCATCTTTTCGCGGGCAAAACGGAATAAGTCCCCGTCCGGCTGTGTGGGTGAGGAAAGAATACGTAACTTTGAAGCCTAACAATAAACACATACTATGCAACACATTTCTTCTGCGGCGTTTGCCGACAGTAAACCTCACTTTGCGCTTCTCGACGGTCTTAGGGGCGTGGCGGCCCTTTTGGTCGTATGGTATCACGTATTCGAGGGCTTTGCCTTTGCTGAAGGCACGAGCATCGACAGTTTCAATCACGGTTACTTGGCAGTGGATTTCTTTTTTATCCTCTCCGGTTTCGTTATCGCTTATGCCTACGACGACCGTTGGCATACAACCCTGACTCTTTCGAACTTCTTCAAACGTCGTTTGATTCGTCTCCACCCGATGGTTATCATGGGTGCCGTGTTGGGCGTGGTGTCGTTCATGCTGCAGGGGAGTGTGAAATGGGACGCTACGCACGTCTCCACCTCTCTCGTGATGCTGGCCTTGCTTTGTGCGATGTTCTTCGTTCCGGCATATCCGGGTGCAGCCTATGAGGTGAGGGGCAATGGCGAGATGTTTCCGCTGAACGGTCCCAGCTGGTCGCTGTTCTTCGAATATATAGGTAATATCCTTTATGCTTTGTTCATTCGCCGGTTGTCCACCAAGGCGCTGACGGCGTTGGTGTGCGTGCTGGGAGTGATGCTCGCGGCATTCACCACGCTCGATTTGTCGGGCTACGGCAGCTTTGGCGTGGGATGGACAATGGACGGGATAAACTTCTGGGGCGGACTCCTGCGTATGCTCTTCCCCTTCTCCATGGGGATGCTTCTCTTCCGCCACTTCAAACCCATGCGGATAAGGGGTGCGTTCTGGATTTGTTCGCTGCTGTTGTTGGGGCTCTTCTCGGTGCCCTACGTGGAGGGAGTGGAAGGATTCTCCTTGAACGGACTATACGAAGCCTTCTGCATCATTGTTGCCTTCCCGTTCATTCTCTGGATGGGGGCATCGGGCACGTATACCGATGAGACAACGAAGAAGGTTTGCTGTTTTGTGGGCGACCTCTCGTTTCCGCTCTACATCACTCACTACACGGTGATGTATATGTTCTACGCATGGCTGATAGACCAAAAGCTGTATACCTTGGAGGAGACGTGGCAGGTGGTGGCTTGCGTCTACGCCTTCAACATCCTCTTGGCTTATCTCTGTTTGAAGCTCTACGACGAGCCGGTAAGGAAGTGGCTGAGCCGGAAGTTCCTCGGGAAGAAATAACAAGTCTGATTCAACAAAACAAATCATAAACATATAATGAAACGAAACAATCTATGGATAACAGCCCTCGCATTGGGCATAGCGTTATCTGCCTACGGGCAAAAGAGCTCCGGGGGCCTCTCGGAGGAGATGCTGCAGCAAATCAAGCAGTCGTATAAGGCAACGCCGTCGGACAAGGCCCTCCACAATGCCATTGCGGGCAACGACATCAACCGCTTGGCGGTGAATATCGACAGCAAGAACAACCTCGACACCTATTTCTCGAATAAGGTGAACAGCAAGGGCATCACCAATCAGAAGTCGTCGGGCCGCTGCTGGCTGTTTACCGGCTTGAACGTGTTTCGCGCGCAAGCCATCGCGAAGTATAATATGGGCGAGTTCCAGTTCTCGCAGGTCTACACCTTCTTCTGGGACCAGCTGGAGAAGTCCAACCTCTTCCTTCAGGGGATTATCGACACGCGTGAGAAGCCTATGGACGACAAGATGGTGGAGTGGCTGTTTCGCAATCCGCTTAGCGACGGCGGACAGTTCACCGGCATCTCCGACCTCTTGAGCAAATATGGGGTGGTGCCTTCCGACGTGATGGTGGAGACCAACAGCAGCGAGAGCACGGGCCGCATGGCTATGCTGATAAGTCTTAAACTGAAGGAATTTGGCTTGCAGCTGCGCGAGCAGGCTGCTCAGGGTGCCAAGGCATCAGCCTTGGAGAAGAGCAAGATTGAGATGCTGGGCACCGTCTATCGCATGCTTGCCCTCAACCTCGGCGAGCCGCCCACGAAGTTCACCTGGACGCGCAAGGATGCTCAGGGCAACCCCGTGGAGACAAAAGAATACACCCCGAAGTCGTTTTTCGACGAGTATATCGGCAAGGACCTCACCGACGGATATGTCATGCTGATGAACGACCCGAGCCGCGAGTACTACAAGCTCTACGAGATTGACTTCGACCGCCACACCTACGACGGTAAGAACTGGACATACGTGAACCTGCCGATTGAGGATATCAAGGAGATGGCCATAGCCTCCATCAAAGACAGCACGATGATGTATTTCTCGTGCGACGTGGGCAAGTTCTTCGACCGCGAGCGCGGCATCTTGGATGTCAACTACTACGACTACGGCTCACTTATGGGCACCACCTTTGGCATGAACAAGGAGCAGCGCATCCGCACCTTTGCCAGCGGCTCGTCGCATGCCATGACGCTGATGGCTGTTGACCTTGACGAGGGTGGCACGCCAAAGAAATGGATGGTGGAAAACAGTTGGGGTCAGGGAGCCAACAACGGGCACCTCATCATGACTGACGAATGGTTCAACGAATATATGTTCCGCCTCGTTGTGGAAAAGAAATACATCACACAGAAAGTGAAGGACGTCCTCAAGCAGACGCCGACGCGTCTCCCCGCTTGGGACCCGATGTTTGCCGACGAAGAATAACAATAGGTTGGATTATAAAAAGGAAGTCCACTCCTCTTGCTCCGTGGAAGCAAGGGAAGTGGACTTTCTTATTTCTTATATCTCGTTTCTTATTTCCCCCAAGAGGATGGCTCGGGGCCCATTTCGAGTACCAGCGTGCCGCCCTTCATCAAGTCGTCGTGCATCAGGTAGCACTTGTCGTAGGGCTTGCCGTTGAGGGTGGCTTTTTGGATGTAGACGTTCTCGGGACTGTTTCCGACGGTCTCGATGGTGAATCTCTTCCCCTTGGCATATTTGGGGTCGAGGTTAAACACCACTTTCTCGAACACGGGGCTGGTTATCTCGTAGCGCCCGTCGCCCGGACAGATGGGGTGGATGCCGCTTGCCGCCAAGACATACCATGCTGACATCTGCCCAACGTCTTCGTTGCCTACCAGCCCTGCCACACAGTTGCGGTAAGCATTCTTGCAGATATCGCGCGTCCATTTCTGCGTCAGATGGGGGGCGCCCAGCCGGTTGAAGAGGAAAGGTATGTGGTGCACGGGCTCGTTGGCATGATTGTAGTATTTGTTCCAAAGATATCCCTTAGGTGTTTTCTCGAACATGTCGGTGAGGTCCGCTAGGGCCTTCTCGCGTCCACCCATGAGGCTGACCATGCCGTCTATGTCGTGGGGCACAAACCATCCCTGCTGGTAGGCATTGCTCTCGGTGCAACCATATCCTTCTGCCAGGCGGCCCTCTTCGGGCAGGGGAGTGAACTTACCCTCATTGTCGCGCCTGCGGAACCATCCCGACTCGCTGTCGAAGATGGAGGAATAGCTCTTCGACCTTTGGAGGAAACGCTTGCTGTCGTCATCCTTGCCCAGCCACTCTGCCAGGCGCGCCATGCACCAGTCGCTATAAGCATATTCAAGGGTATGAGAGATGGAGCCGGGGGTGTAACCTTCCGGGTTGTTGCCAAACAGCCGGGAGGTGTTGAGGGCATATCGATAAGCCTTGTCGATGTCGAACGCCCGTATCCCCTTCGAGTAGGCGTCGCACATGACAACGATGGCGGGGTTGCCCAGCATACAGCCTGAGTAGGCATTCAGCAGTTCCCAACGCTCAAGGTACTCGTTGCCGCTCTGGTCGGCAATCTCCACCAATGAGTTTATCTCGTCGTTCACAAGCGTGGGGTTGATGATGGTCTGCAGAGGCATCTGGCTGCGGAACACATCCCATCCGCTGAAGATGGTACGTTTGGCAAACTTGTCGGTCTTGTGTATCTGCTTGTCGGCACCCATATATTCCCCGTTAACGTCGCTGCATACGCGCGGGTCAATCATGGTATGATAGAGGGCAGTGTAGAAGATATGCTTCTCGTCGGGGGTGCCGCCCGTCACCGAGACTTTGCTCAGTGCCTTGTCCCACATCTTTTGGCAGCGGCTTACCGTCTTGTCGAAATCCCATGTGCTCATCTCCGCCTTGAGGTTCTCTTCGGCATTCTTCAGGCTGGTGAACGAGATGCCGCTCTTCAGCATTATCTGCTCGCCCTCCTTGGTGTCGAACTCGGCATAGAAGCCCAGGTGCCTTCCGTCGGCTGCATCCGTGTCGGGGATGATATGAGCCTTGCGTACGGCTTCGCGATAGCGTTCACTCTCGATGTCTTCCCTCTTGCGTGTCCATCCATCGGGAATGTCGGCACACCAGATGCCGCGTGAGACGAACGGACGCGAGAACTCGGCATAGAAATACACCGTGTAGTCTGCCTTGCCGTCGCCGTTGCCCCAGCCACCTCCTTCGGGAGGACATTTCATCTCGCCCCGGATGGTATGGTCGTCCACCACCTCCACCTCCTGATGGGTCGATGTGCCGCCCACGCGACGTGCCAAGTCAATCTGTATGCGCGACTGCTTGTTCTCGGGGAAGGTGAACCTCAGCATGCCGCTATGGGGGAGGGCAGTGGCCTCGGCCTTTATGTTATAGTCGGTAAGCATCACAGAGTAGTAGCCGGCAGAGGCTTTCTCCGAAGACTTGTCGTAGCGCGAACGATAGCCCTCGTCGGGGTTGTCCATCGTGCCCGCAGAGGTATGTAGCTTGCCGGTGGTGGGCATCACAAGAAAATTCCCGAGGTCGCCATACCAGCCTATTCCGCTCATCTGCGTGAAGGCAAACCCCTCGATGGAGGTGTGCTCGTCGCTATATCCCGGACCATTGTCGCCCCCGGTGATGGTGTTTGGACTCACCTGCACCATCCCAAACGGAGCCGTTGCCCCCGGGAAGGTCTTTCCCAAACCATGATACGAACCGCCGGCATCCATGCTTGTTGATGCCCCGATGAAAGGATTTACATACGATGAGAGGTGCTCCTCGGGCTGATTCCCGCATGAAGAAAGCCATCCGGCAGCCAGAACACACAAACAAAAGGATTTCTTTTTCATAACGTCTTTTTTGCAATGAGACCACAAATATAGTCAAATTGCCCGAAGCCCCTTCCCCGCGCGAGCCCCGACCTCAGCGCGAGTGGCGCTGAAGCCGGGATTGCAGCAATCCGCCCTAATACATGGGATGCATGAAGCCGGGATTGCAGCAATCCT
>CAVGKO010000086.1:0-7211 GCA_963629885.1 Anaerobutyricum sp. | reverse complement strand
CTACGACACCTCCGCCTCCAAGAACCCGGACGTGGAAGATTTGAACCAAGACAACACGATGAACAAGAACGAGAAGTATTTCGAGTACAAAGTATCTATCCGACCGGAGGACCTGGAGGTCGGGAAAAACTTCATCGTGGACAAGAAGATTACTTACCCCAAGATACCCAACGGCGAGAACGACGGAGGGAAGAAGAACGACCCGGCAACATGGTACCTCTTCAAAATCCCGGTAAAGAATTACGACCGTGCCGTGGGAGCCATCAGCGACTTCAAGAGCATCCGCTTTGTGCGTATGTATATGACAAACTTCAGCAAGCCTACCATCCTGCGTTTCGGTACGTTTGAGCTCGTACGTGGCGAATGGCGCTCCTACGAGCAGGATTTGTCTGACCCGAAGGTGCCACCCAGAATCAACGGTTCTCTTGAAGTATCTACGGTGAACATCGAAGAGAACAGTAGACGTACACCTATCCCTTATACCATTCCTCCCGGCATAACCCGTCAAACCGACCCGAGCCAGCCTCAGCTTACCCGTGAGAACGAGCAGGCACTATCTTTGAAGGTGAGCGATTTGGCGCCGAGGGATGCTCGTGCCGTTTACAAGACCACCTCCTACGACCTGCGCCAATACAAGCGACTGCAGTTGTTTGTACACGCCGAGGCATTGCCCGACAGCGCAGACAAATACACTCCGCTGGAGGATGGCGACCTCTCGGTATTCATCCGCTTGGGTTCCGACTATAAGAGCAACTACTACGAATACGAGGTGCCGCAGACCGTCACACTGCCCAATAAGGGACAATATCTCCAAGAGGAAGTATGGCCCACGGAGAATATGCTTGACTTCCCACTCGAGCTCCTGACCAACCTCAAGCTCAGCCGTAACAAGAAAAAACGCGAGGGGGATAAGGGTATTACCTTCAACACCGTCTACTCGGAGACCGGCACTGGCTATAAGGTCAGCATCATAGGTAACCCAAGTCTGTCGGAGGTGAAGACCATCATGATTGGTGTGCGCAACTATGGCTCTAATGATGTGAGAAGTGGTGAGGTTTGGGTGAACGAACTACGACTCGGTGACTTCAACGAAGAAGGCGGATGGGCAGCCAACGCCAACCTCAACGTGGCAGTATCCGACCTTGCTACAGTGAATGTTGGCGGACGCGTCGAGACAGCCGGATTCGGCGCCCTCGACCAATCGCTTACCGAGCGCCGCATTGATGACTACTCGCAGTATAATGTGGCAGCCAATATTGAATGGGGTAAGTTCTTCCCCGAGAAGGCTAAGGTCAGCATACCGATGTATTATGCCTACTCCAAGGACCAAACGAAGGCAAAATACAATCCGTTGGACCAAGACATCAAGCTGAACGATGCACTTGATGCCGTTGATACAAATACGGAGAAAGACTCCATCAAGAGCTATGCTGTGGACAAGACAACTGTCAAAAGCATCTCTTTCAATAATGTTAAGTCAGATATCCGCAGTAAGACACCGATGCCCTACGACCCGGCAAACTTCTCGCTTGGCTACTCCTTCAGTCAGACGCAAAGCAACAATGCGGAGACGGAGTATGAAACGACCAAGGACTATCGTGGCAACTTTGCCTACAACTACACACCGTATGCAAAGCCGCTGCGCCCGTTCCAGAAGATAAAGAAGAACAGCGGCTACACACGCTATATCAAGCAGCTAAGTCTTAACTATCTGCCGTCGAACATCAGTTTCCAGACTGCCTTGATGCGCAATTATAATGAGTTGCAGCTGCGTGACATCGAGAACACCGGATACAAGCCGGAGGTAACCTTCAGCTCCGAGTTCTATTGGGACCGTGCCTTCAGCCTGCGTTGGGACCTCACCAACAACATCAACATGACCTTCACATCCGGGACGAATGCCCGCATTGAGGAGCCGTATGTGCAGGTCAACAAAGAGTTGGCGCCCGACCAATATCAGGTATGGAAAGACTCCGTAAAGCAGAGCATTGCCGATTTGGGTACGCCGCTGACGTACGACCAGACGTTTAATGCCGTCTTTACCCTGCCGTTGCAGCAAATCCCGGTACTGGACTGGACGAACGGTTCGGTGTCCTACAACGCACAATATAACTGGGACCGCGGAGCCATTACCGACACGGAATATGCTCTTGGCAACACCATCACCAACCAACGTCAGATAGACTGGCAGGGAAGCCTCAACTTCCAGTCGCTCTACAACAAGAACAAGTATCTGAAGGAGGTAAACCGCAAGTTCTCGTCCTCACGTGCCGCCTCCAAGAAGGAGGAAAAGAAGCAAGTGAAGAAAGACATCAAGCTGGAGAAAGAGATACAGCTTAACCCCGACAGCGGAACGGTTGTGCAACACGGTATGTTTACCAAGAAGCTGCGCATCACTGCCCGTGGAGCCGACGGTAAGGTGTATGCCGTGCGCTACAAGCCTATCGACTATGCAAAGGTGATGATTCTCAACAAAGACACTGCCCATATCAAGCTGACCATTAAGCCGGGGCCAAAGGCTTCGGATAACACCTTCCGCAAGGTGACGGAGCATGCCGTACGCTTCCTCATGATGGTACGCCGCGTAAACATACAGTATGCCACCACCACCGGCATGTCGGTGCCGGGCTTCTCGCCTATGATAGGTGACATATTCGGGCAGGGGCACTCATCGTTTGGCTTGACCCCGGGACTGGGCTTTGCCTTCGGAGCCGTCAACCGCGACTTCCTCTACGATGCCAAGGAGAGGGGATGGCTGATTGAGAACACAAGCAATGTAAACCCGGCAATCATCAATAGTGCCAAGAACCTCACCATACGGGCAGACCTTGAGCCCATAAGCGGACTGAAGATAGACCTCAACGCCAACCGCGTGGATACCCGTAACACCGAGATACAATATATGTATGCCGGAATGCCGGAACTTGCCGGCGGTAACTTCACGATGACAACCATCGGACTGAGCGGGTTCTTTAAGGGGGCAGGTAGCGCAAGCAACAACTATGCGTCGAAGACCTTCGACAAATTCATTGAGAACCGCGAGACCATTGCCGGGCGACTGGAAAGCCGTTATGCCGGGACAAGCTACCCCAACAGCGGATTCTTGGAACAGACAGGATATGGTGGGCGGACCTATAACCCGGGAGCCGACGGCGAGACGGGTGTAAGCCGCAACTCCGGTGATGTGCTCATTCCGGCGTTCTTGGCTGCCTATACGGGGAAAGATGCCGGCAAGATATCGTTCTCGCCCTTCCCCTCCGTGCGTAGCATGCTGCCCAACTGGCGCATCACCTACGACGGACTCAGCCGCATCCCTCTTATCAAGAAATACTTCAAGACGGTTTCGCTGAACCATCAATATCGCGGCACATACTCCGTTGGGGCCTACGACACCTACTCCTCATGGGTGGATGCCGGACTGGGTGATGAGCTGGGTTATACGCAGAACTCGGCAGACAAGCCTATCCCTTCGTCGCCCTACTCCATCTCGTCGGTTACACTGAGCGAGAGCTTCAGCCCGTTGCTCGGGGTGGATGCCACGATGCTCAACAACGTAACGATTCGTGCCGACTATACCACGACACGAAACCTCAGTCTGAACATATCCTCCTACCAGATTGTTGAGGCATTGTCGAACAAATACACAGTTGGATTGGGCTATAAGTTTGCTGAGTTTAATAAGGTATTGAAGATGAAAAAGACGCGCGACTTCAGCAACGACCTCACGGTGCGCCTCGACTTCTCGTACAACCGCATGCAGTCGTTGATACGTAAGATTGAAGATGGCTTCACTCAGGCCACCAGCGGTAATGTATCGAAGATGATACAGTTCTCTGCCGACTACGGACTGAGCCGTTCGCTGACGCTTCGTGCATACTACGACCTGCAAATCAATGAGCCGTTAATCTCCAGCTCGTCGTTCCCAACGAGCAACTCCAACTATGGTGTAACGCTTCGCTTCTCGTTGGCACAGTAGCCCCCTCCGAAGCAGTACCCTCATATCCCCGGGGATAGCACCTATCATATCCGAGGCTCTCTTACCCATCATATCCCCGGGGATAGCACCCATCATATCCGAGGCTGTAGCATGTGTCATATCCCCGGGGATATGACCATACCATCTAACAAATGTTAAAACGATAATTTGCTGATATTGTTACCATAACGGTGTTGGGGCAGCCTTTTCCTCACCGCAGAGTGGAGTAATTCTTTAGCTCCTTCCTCCACTCGGGGGCCCTGCCGTCTGTCACGGAGATTATGAGGTTCTTGAAGTCCTTTCCGTGGTTCATCACCTTGGTGTGGCAAAGCTCGTGGATGAGCACATAATCGATGAGATGCCACGGCAGAAGCATAAGCGAGAGAGAGAGGGTGATGTTGCCACTTGTGTTGCAACAGCCCCAACGCGACTTGAGGTCCCTAATCTTCACCCCGGCATATACAAAGTGATGTTTCTCCGCCCAAGCCTTGAGGCGAAGGGGCAATAGCCGCTCTGCCTCATGGCGTAGCTCCCCTCTTAGTATCTTCTTCAGCAAGGCCTGCACCGCTTCTGCCTCGAAATTGGTGCCCTCGGGGCAATAGACGCGGCGCAACCCCTCTTTCCTCTCCAGAAGGAAGTTGTTTCTCCCGGCGCGGCATATCTCCCAATGGAAGGTGGCTGTCTCTAAGGGGTGGTTGTCGTCCAGCGGCGCCGTGGCAGGATGCTTCTTTAGGGCAGCCAGTATCTTCTCTTTGTTCTTTTGGATGAAAGCCATCAAGCGGGCTTCGCTACCCCCTTCGGGCATGGTGGCACGAACCGCTCCCCGCGATATCTTAAGCGAATAGTGTATTGCCCTCGGAGATGCAACGAGGGTGACGAGCCCTATATCTTCACAGTATATCTTCTTTTCCATAGCGTAAAAGTAATGGTTTTAATACTTACCTTTGCGGCCGAGATTGAGAATTAAACAAGTATATCTACATAAAAATAAGGCAATCATGAGTAAGAAAGCACTTTTATTGATTTGCGATGGCTGGGGAATAGGCGACCGCGGTAAAGATGATGTAATCTACAACACTCCCACTCCGTATTGGGACTATCTGCTCAAGACATACCCCAACTCTCAGTTGCAGGCCTCGGGCGAGAACGTTGGTCTTCCCGACGGACAGATGGGTAACTCTGAGGTGGGTCACCTCAACATTGGTGCAGGCCGTATCGTTTACCAAGACTTGGTGAAAATCAATATCGCCTGCCGCAAGAACACCATACTGGACAATCCCGAAATCAAACGGGCGTATAGCTATGCCAAGGAGAACGGCAAGCAGATACATCTCATGGGTCTGACCTCCAACGGCGGCGTACACAGCTCACTGGAGCATCTCTTCAAGCTTACCGACATAGCCAAGGAATATGGCATCAGCAAGACATATGTTCACTGCTTCATGGACGGTCGCGACACCGACCCCAAGAGCGGCAAGGGTTTCATCCACGAGTTGGAGGAGCACCTGAAGACTACGGGCGGCAAGATTGCCTCCATCATCGGCCGTTATTATGCCATGGACCGCGACAAACGTTGGGAGCGCATCAAGGAAGCCTACGACCTGCTTGTTTGTGGCAAGGGTAAGATGGCTGAAGACATGCTGCAGGCAATGGAGGAGTCGTACGCAGAAGGTGTTACCGACGAGTTCATCAAGCCTATCGTACACGTCGAGAACGGCAAGCCGGTGGCTACCATCGAAGAAGGCGACGTGGTTATCTTCTTCAACTTCCGTAACGACCGTGCCAAGGAGCTTACGGTTGTGCTCACCCAGCAAGACATGCCGGAAGCCGGGATGAAGACCATCCCCAATCTGCAGTATTTCTGCATGACCCCTTACGATGCCAACTTCAAGGGCGTACATATCTTGTTCGACAAAGAGAACGTGGAGAACACCCTTGGCGAATACCTCTCTACCAAAGGCAAGAAGCAGTTGCATATTGCCGAGACAGAGAAATATGCCCACGTAACATTCTTCTTCAACGGTGGCCGCGAGGCTCCGTTCGACGGCGAAGACCGTATCTTGGTGCCCTCACCAAAGGTTGCCACCTACGACTTGAAGCCCGAGATGAGTGCCTACGAGGTGAAAGACAAACTGGTTGAAGCCATCAACACCAAGAAATACGACTATATTGTCTGCAACTATGCCAACGGCGATATGGTTGGTCACACCGGTGTCTACGCTGCCATCGAGAAGGCTGTGGTTACTATCGATGCTTGTCTTAACGACACTGTTGAGGCAGCGAAGAAGAACGACTACGAGGTTATCATCATTGCCGACCACGGAAATGCCGACCACGCATTGAACGAGGACGGCACCCCCAACACGGCTCACTCGCTCAACCCCGTGCCTTTCGTTTATGTGACAGAGAAGAAAGATGCCAAGGTGGAAAACGGTATCCTGGCAGACGTTGCTCCCTCTATCCTTCATATCATGGGATTGGAGCAGCCGAAGGAGATGACCGGCAAATCGCTGATTAAATGATTCAGATAGACGACACATTAATTAGCCTCGACCTTATCGAGGCTAATTTTGTTTGCGACCTTGCCTCGTGCCAAGGCATATGCTGCGTGGAGGGTGACTCGGGCGCTCCGCTCGAAAAGCGCGAGATAGCCGAGCTTGAGAAGGCACTACCCGTTATATGGAACGACCTCTCGCCCGAGGCTCAGAGCATCATCAAGAAGCAGGGAGTGGCTTACATCGACTGCGAGGGCGACATCGTTACCTCCATTGTTGACGGTAAGGACTGCGTGTTTACCTGCTATGATGCCGACGGTACTTGCAAATGTGCCATCGAGAAGGCATATAGGGCGGGCAAGCTGTCGTTCTACAAACCCGTGTCGTGCCACCTCTACCCCGTGCGCGTCACCCAATACAAGGACTTCCGTGCCGTAAACTACGATAGATGGAAAATATGTAAGGCGGCAGAGGTGTTGGGCAAGAAGGCTCAAGTGCCATTATACAAATTCCTAAAAGAACCTCTCATCCGCAAGTTCGGCGCCAAATGGTACGACGCCCTCGTGGAAGTAGCCGAAGAATGGAGGAAGCAGAAAGGATAGTCCGTTTTTCAGTTATTCGTACAATTCACCCGATTTATACGAATACTTTGATGATTTTATACGTATAACCGCAAAAACGGGTATCGACAGAAATTCTTACGAGGTTCGAACCTTTTGCCCCAAACGTTCGAACCTTTT
>CAVGKO010000085.1:0-7314 GCA_963629885.1 Anaerobutyricum sp. | reverse complement strand
TCCCACCAAAAATTGAGCACACAAGAAAAGCACTTTTCTTCTCCCACCAAAAATTGAGCATACAAGAAAAGCACTTTTCTTCTCCCACCAAAAATTGAGCACACAAGAAAAGCACTTTTCTTCTCCCACCAAAAATTAAACACACAAGAAAAGTACTTTTCTTCTCCCATCAAAAATTGAGCATACAAGAAAAGCACTTTTCTTCTCCCCTGAGAAATTGGGGTAACAAGAAAAGTGCTTTTCTTATTTCGCGTAGACTAATGGAGCATTAAACTCCTCAATCTTTACTTCTCTTAGACAACATGTGTTGCCTCACGCTTATTTATCGTATGTCTTCTCGTTTTGGCCGATGACAGAGCAGTTATGCTGCTCAACTTTCAGCCGTTCCGCATATTTACGTAATTGTTCTTTATGGCGTTCGCATGGAACAAGGTCTTTCTCTATGTCTCCACGAGGTGTTGCCTTCAAGCGTTTCTGTCCGTTGCGGATAATCTCTACGGCACGGGCATATTTCTCCTTGTCACCACGAATACCATCCAAACACGGACTAACCTCCGGACGGTCGAAAGCAATCTGCGCCGTCAGTTTTCGCCCGTGGCTGTTAAGTTCCCATATATTCACTCCCGTCAGCTGCACGAGTTCGTTAATCTCATAGTTGTAGAGAGGGCTTCTTCCTGCCAAAGTTGAATCGAATGCCGACTCATACACCGGATAGTAGACACCATTCAAGTCCATCCATGTATAAAGAATTTCCTTCTCTTTGGTTGATAGTTTGACGCCTTTATGGTTGCCGTCGATAACCTTGGTCAGTTTGCTGGCGTGTGTTCCCCAAGAATATGCCTCTTGTATTGCTGCCGGTCCACCACCCACAAGAGTCACTTCCTTCTTTACATACATATTGACATAGGCAGCATTGAAAAACGTATTCTTATCTTTCGCCAACACGAGTTTGTCGCGATTCTTCGCATCGAAATCATGACAACGCACGCATTTCTTATCCAATATGGGCTGCACCTCTTCCATGAAGGAGAATTTCTTGGGCGCCTTACCCATCCATCCGTTTAACTTAACCGGAGCTTTCTTAAGCGCCAGAGGTTTGGGACCTGCCGTGGTGGGGACACTCAAGCGGTCCTCGTGGCAACCTATACATCCGTTTGTCTCGCCCGACATAACCATCGTGCCGCTTCTCATCGACTGTATCATCTTCTTATCCTTGTCCAACAGTTGGAAATACACGTATGTACCTGAAGGCACCTCGAAATTGGCTGAGCCATCTTCTTCCACCGGAACCTCTCCCAAAATACGCTTTACTTCAAAGCTATGCCAATTGATGGCCGGAGCTTGCTCGCCTTGTCCGAACCATCCGTTCCGTGTCCACGTCCTCTTTTCCGGAGATTCCACAACACGCAGATATTTAACTGTTCCAGGCTCCACCCCTTTCATATGAGTTCCGTTGTAGACATTCTGAACGTAGAACGTTCCCTTTTTGTCCGTATAGTTACGGTTCGAAGGTATTGCATGCGGACGGGGACGTGCCTCAACAATCATCGGGTCGAAGAGACTTCTGTTTCCCTCCACAATCAGTTCTTGCGTACCGTCTCTGCCAACCAAGTAGATACCGGACTTAGTGTCAACGGGTGTCCAACCGCCATTCTTTTTCCAAATAGTTCGCGACGTAAGGAAAAAGTTCTCGTTCAACGGATACGGGTCTTCAAAGAAATAATCAATCCACTTGAAGGAATCGATATCTCCCTTGCCAACAATCTTAAGACTTTCTTCCGGCCATATCTGCACAACCGGTTCTACGCCATCCACACCCTTTTTCCTATCGATGATAGCAAGAGCACCCCAAGGACGCTCGTGACAAGAACCAAAAATACAAATCACCTGGTCGGTACCCGGTATCTGACGTCCGTCGATAATTGCTCCGGGCGACGGTGTGTTGTTGCCATAATAGATAGAATGTTTGGTGCCGTCAGGGTTGACAGTCCACAATCCTTGTGCATCTCCAAAATTACGGTCAACATACTCCCATCTATCATATAGAATTCTACCATCATTAAGCAACGAGGAGTGTCCTTCAAACAATGTACTTACCCCTATCTGCGTAATATTTGCGCCATCTGCCTCCATCCGATAGAGGTTACACATTATGTGACGGTTGCACATACAATATTTCGGTTGACGGGTGGAACTAAACAAAATCCCCCCATCCGGCAGATACAACGGGTCAATGTCCGACACCCCTTCGGCATAAGTAAGCTGACGCAATGCACTGCCATCCGTGTTTATCTCATAGATATGATAGTAATCGTCTTTGTTTTTTCGCATGGAGAAAACAATCTTCTTGCCATCGAACGAAAGCTCCGGGTCACGAATAACCCCATCCTTTAGTTCAATCAGTGTGGTTATATTACCTGTATTCACATCGAAAATACGCAGAGCACCTCCGGGGAAGAAACTGTTTTCGTTGATTTCTCCCTTTTGGAAAATGGTAGCGGTGTTATGATGGTCGGGGGCATATTGTTCCCGTTCAACATACAATATTTGTTTTCCTGCCAGTTGTTCTTTGGCTTTAGCCGTAAGTGCAATCTTCTTGGGATTCATCTTTTCGGCAGAAATCGGCATAACCCCGATGCATACCATTGCCAAAGCAAGGGTGAATGTGTTGTGCATGTTCATGGTATCTCTATATTTAAAAAGTGGTGATTTATTTTTCTCTTACATTTATATATGCCCTAAACTTCGTATCCTTGGTAACCGGGCATAAAGATAAATAACCTTTCTCAATCTTACCATCCCTGAGAGTCACAGGATAGGTTTCTTTCATCCTACGATGACATTCGTAAGCTTCTCCACTCGTACCCTCGTAGGTGATTTTAAACTCTCCGATTGATTGAGAACAGATATATCTTTGAAACAAGTGAACAGAAAGCATGCCCATCGTATAACGCATATTGATTTCGAGGCAAGGGTGGATGGCATACCCTCCATTCTCATTCCTATAGACAAGCATATCCACTCCCAAATGTCCACGATAAACATTTCCATACATTATGGTCAACGCATTAGTCAAGGCTTGTAGCATCTGTTGATAGGCCCTCTCGCCGCCCCAACTTCTAAATACGCCCATCAAATAGTCCTGACTACCCAAAACATTCCCTTCATAAGCCCCTCTTTGAGTTGTCCCGAATACCGACAGGCCCTCATACCTCACATTCCCCTGTCCATCGGAATAGAACTCCGCCGCTATGTCCTGCACCTTATCAAGAGCGCGCTCAATGGTGACCATACCTTGTTTCTTGATTGCGCCCTCAATCCATCTACGGTCCTTGTCCGTCAAACTTCCGCCCGGTAGCCACAACAATCCTCTCCCGGATGACGAGTATGGCGTTTTCACTACAAAAGGGGAATCTTGCTGAAGCAGACTCTTCTCCACCTCTTCAATGCTTCGACACAATATTGGCGAAGAGGGGATATGCATATCGGGCAACTGCCTACGAACCATCTCCAAGCACTCGACAGCCGACTGCCGTCCGGTCAGCCTGAGATATTCATCTTTCCATGCCGGGATGGATACACTGAGATTACATCTTAGCTTCAATGTTTCGAACAAATGCAAACTATGCGGAGAAATGCCCCATGGGTCAGCTTCCAACATCAATGAGGATGTATCGGAGGTTTTCAGTGTGTTTTCCGTAACGAGCCGGGCAAAAGGTCCGAGTTCGTTAGGTAGTAAAGAAAGAAAATCGGGCGAAACGATTTCATCCACGAGGACCAAGTCCGAGGGAAGGGAATACCATACCGGGAGACATGATAAATCCCGTACCATTTTCTGTACGTTGCTCGATGGGGTATAATTTTCCGCACCGAGCAAAACAGATATCTCATGGCCGGGATTGAAACAACGTATCTTGGAAATCATTCAAGCGTTTCGTCTATCGCATCGATTTTCTTGATAGTAAGAGCCATTTCGTTTTTCAAATTCTCTATCTTACGCTCCAACTCTTTCACGAGTCCGCCACCGCCTTTGGAAGAGACGCTAAGGAAACCGATGTTGTTTTCGTAGGTATGTAGCTCACTCTTCATACGGTCGTACATCCTCATCAGTTTTTCGCGTTCGCTGAGCAGTTTACCTTTCCCGTGCTCTCCGCTTGTCATATCACTCAAGTTACTGCGGAACGACTGCATTCTACGGTCGTCTTGGTCCACTTTCAGTCGGTCGAACTGTTTGTCTACCGCATCGTGATAGGCTTTATAGACTTTATCTTTCTCCTTGAAAGGTACATGCCCGATTGCATTCCATTCAGCCATCAAGTTTTTCAATTCGGCCAATGCATCATCGGTGGTCAATGTCTCATCAAGATTCTCAATTTTTTCAATCAGAGCTTTCTTTGCTGCCAAATTGGTTTGCTCGGCTCCTTTCTGCGACGAAACGCTCTTGCTCTTTTGCTCAAAGAAATAATCGCAAGCAGCAATAAAACGTTTCCAAATGACTTCCGAATGCCGGCGGGCAACTGCACCGGTTGCTTTCCATTCTTTCTGAAGGGCAATCATCTTCTCGGTCGTACCCTTCCAATCGGTACTGTCTTTCAAGGCTTCTGCCTTTTCGCACAAGCTGTTTTTTATCTCGAGATTTCTTTCCATCTCGCCCCTGACCTCCTTGAGGAATGCCCCTTTCTTTTTAAAGAAGACATCGCAAGCTGTGCGGAAACGTTCAAAGACTTGCACATTGGACTTTTTGGGAGCAAAGCCGATGGTTTTCCAGCGTCCTTGCAGCGCAATTACTTGCTTGCTCTTTTCTTCCCAATCTTTAATAGTCTTCAATGCATCGTAGTCTATTCCTTCTACCTCCTCGCAAATAGCCGTCTTGGCTGCGAGGTTATCTTGCTCTTTCGACTTCAGCAAATCGAAATGCTCCTGATGACGTCTGTTGATTTTAGTGGAAGCCGCCTTAAAACGAGCCCAAAGGGATTCCCGCAGCTCTTTGGCAACCGGACCGATTTCGCGCCATTGCTGGTGCAACTTCTGAAGCTGATGGAAAGCAGAGATTACATCCGGCTCTTGTTGCAATTTTTCAACCGTTTCGCACAAGGCAGTCTTCTGCTCCAAGTTCTTCTTGAAATCGTAATCGCGGAACTGATTGTTTATTTTAATGAGGTCGTAGAACTTCTCAGTATAGGTCTGATAGCTTTTCCACAGTTCGCCGGCATGTTCCTGAGGGATGAGTTTGATTTCTCTCCACTTCTGCTGAATGTCTTTGAATTGACCATACAGCTTACCAAAATCGTCCTGACTCTCGATTAATGTCTTGAGTTGTTCTATCAGCTGCAGCTTCAATGCATAGTTGGCAGCCTTTTCACGCTCTTCTTCAGCCGCTATAACAGCCCTCTTTTCCTTATAGGCAGAAAGCAAATCTTTCAACCTATCTTCAGCGGCATCTTCCGGAGCTACAAAATCTTTTTCCTCTCCACCTCCGCCAATGAATGCTTTTTTCAGGTTTTCAACCTCAGCTCTACGGACTTTGTAGAATGCTTGCCGCAACGACTCTATCTCGCCACGCGAGACCTCCTCGGCGGAACCAACCACCACAGCCAACTTGTCAAGTATTTCTTCCTTCGACAAACCACTGGCTGCATTCTGGGCCTCCTTTCCCGAGGTTTCTGCCGCTGCCACTTTATCTACAGTATTTTCCGGAGCCACTTCCGGAACTCTAATTTCTTCCAATGTACCGGCATTTTCCTCCGGTAAATTAGTCTCAAGAGTATCCTTCATATTCAATCGCTTTTAAGAAGAGTGAAAAAACATTCCTAATATCAAGACACAAATTAAAGTAATTATTTTCGAACTATAACATTCGAGGCCTAATTTTTATTTATCGGAAGAGACAACATATTCCACCGAAAAAAAGGCATCGGCTCACAATGTTGTCCTAAATAATTTTTGAGGTGCAGAAAGACAGGAGTTATCCAAACGGAACCCCCTCTGCCTTAATTTTACGGCAATAAAGACGCGTCCGGCGGGGGCGTGAAAGGTTCGTTTAGCCACTTTTCGAGGTCAATTTTAGTGAAGGTGTTCAATCTTAGCGAGACGACAAGATTGGCAAGTCCCCATTTGTATTTTGCGACATGCTTTAGCCAACACAGGAGCAACATTGTGGCAAGTGCGGTCCATATTTGTATCTCCACCGCATTACGAGATGTTCCGATGAAACTCTTAATCTTCAGCAGTTGCTTGATGTTTCTGAAAAATATTTCGATTTGCCATCTCGCACTGTATAATTCAGCGATTGTGGAGGCTGCCAGTTTGAAGTTATTGGTCAGCAACTTCACCTCACAACTATGTTCGTTATTCCAAACTGTGATACGTCTTAGTCGTTTGGTATATTTGTCCTTGGTATTCCTTCCGTTCAGTTCTATAATTTCGTCAGAAAGCAGGTTTTGCGCCCGTTTTTTAGGCAATGGCAGTTCCTCCACCAACGAATGCAATAGCTTGTCCTTGTGCCTTACAACGAAGAATACATTGTTGCTGTCCCAATTATTCAGAAGTAAGAAATCGCAGTATCCACGGTCTGCCACGACCACGGAATGAGGCCGAATGGGGATGTCTAATGCTATTCTACTGTCACCATGTTTCCCGTCTGTAATATTTACGAATTCAGGCAGGAGGCAGTCGTAATCAAGCAGCGTGTGCATCTTGACAGCACCCTTCATTGTGGTGTAGTGCGCCCATTCATATAGGGACATGGTTAATGTGATGGTTGACGAGTCTAGAAGCTTGACAGGCATCTTGAAACGGAATTTGCGCCGTTCCCATTGCGCCTGCTGTCCGAAATATTGATACATCTCAAAGAATATGTCGCGAAACACTCGGCTGTCGCGATGTGCGTTCTGATAAGCAACAGTTGATTTTGATGGTGCACGGCAAATATTGAGATGGTTTAGGTTGCCGTTCGCTGAATTCAAGCCATTGGAGATGTCACGAACTGAATCGCAATTGGAAAATTGGCAGAACATCATGCTTAAAAACTGGCTCCAGGTGTTGTAGCCCTTACAATGCTTGTCCGTTTTTGCCTCGCGGATGATTTTACGGATATTTTCTTTCGGTAGTTTGCCGATTGCTTGCGCAAAAAGTGTCATATTTGCCATAGGAAGTAAATGAGTTGGGTACTCTCCGCTAAGGTGGGAATTTCTGCCTTAGCTTTACTTCCTTTTTTTATCTTTTCAATATTTATTTAGGACAACATTGGGCAACGACCCGGAATCTCATCCTAAACTTTGCATGCATTCTTTTTGAAATGGGGAACATGTGGGC